>NZ_JACJON010000035.1 GCF_014695585.1 Microcoleus sp. FACHB-831
CGTTCATCGCGGCTGGAATCTCTTTTGTGAAGGAAAATGTCTCTTTTTATACAAAAATAGCCTTTTTATCTCCGTAATTTCCGATTGTGACAGTTGTGGGTGCGGAATGTGGGTTATAGTAAAAACCTATGATGATTGCGTAAGTTAATGGAGAGCGTAAGATGACATTAACAGATGCGGTGATATGGCTGCAAGAACGAACAGCGCTAGGGGTTTTGTCTGCATCAGTATTAAATGCGATCGCCCTCGTCTTAGAAGAACAACTGATACCGCCGCAAACTAACTTAGTAGTAGATGACACTACCCCACAAGGTCTGTATATTCTAAAACACGGCCACCTAGAGAGCCAACGCACCAACCAAACTTCGGCTTGGGCGATTGGTTTACTGCCAGGAGCCATCATTAACTTGCAAGAGCTACTATTAAACCAGCCAGCTCAAAGAACAATCATCACCACAAGCGAATCGTGTCTGTGGTTTATTCCAGCCGACCGATTTCGGGAATTAGTCAGCCAATACCCTGAAATATCGCAATTTTTATCACAGCAGCTAGCGCAAGAACTGGCTCAACTGTCTTCTCAACTATCTTACGAACAGGAGCGTCAAGCAGTATTACTGCCCTATTTAGTAACTAGGGCAAAACGAGGCATTGTGGGCAAAAGCCGCTATGCAGTGCGACTGCGACAGCAAATTAAACAAGCGTGTAGCGATCGCAAACCTGCTGTCATCTTCGGCGAACCAGGACTAGAAAAAGACAACATCGCTGCTTTGCTTCACTTCGGTTCTCCCCAGCGACGCGAACCGATCATCAAACTAGACTGTAGTAAATTGCAAGCAAGCGGGGGGGAACTTTTCGGTCGCGCAGGCGGCAAACGCGGGCTAATTGAATGGCTAGGCGAAGGCACCTTGGTACTCAACAACATTCAAGAACTTCCCCGCGATCTAACGCCGAAAATAGCTAAATTGCTAGAAACCAATACATACATTCCCGTCGGTGGGGAACAGGAAAAAGGGGGGGAAGAAATAAACCCCAAATTGCAATGTAAGGCACGCATTGTAATGATTTCCGAACGAACTTTGCCCACAATCGATCGCTGGGTACGTCATTCAATTAAAGTCCCACCGCTGCGGGTACGAAAAGCCGATATTAGCGACCAAATAGAATACTACATCCGGCTATTTTGTCGCGCTAAAGGTCTTGAAAGACCCCATGTAACACCAGAAGCTTTGCGCCGATTGCAAGCTTATGATTTCCCTGGAAACCTCAAAGAATTGCAAAGTCTTGTAGAAAGGGCAATCGTCCAGTCGGAATGTGCTAAAGAACTAACAGAAGAAGTATTCTGGTCGGTCGAAACCCATAAAAAGCGATTTCGCCTTAATCTCTTAAATTCCTACCCCCAACTGCGGCGATTTTTGCGTAGTTCTTGGTGGCCGGATAAGATTAATTACGGCTTTACTTTAGGCTTTTTTGCTCTAGTTGTAGCTGTCCTATTTCTTGGCCCCCAGCGTCGGCATGAAAATTTTGCTTTAAATATGTTTTGGGCATGGTGGTGGCCGTTGGTGCTAATAGGTTTCCCCTTTGTCGGACGGTTATGGTGCGCTGTTTGTCCATTTATGATTTATGGGGAAGTCACGCAGAAGCTTTCTTTGTGGCTTTGGCCGCGACAGCTGAAACGTTGGCCGCGACAGTCAGCTGAAAAGTGGGGTGGCTGGTTTTTATTTGGCTTATTCGTTCTAATTTATCTATGGGAAGAACTGTGGAATTTAGAAGATACGGCCTATCTTTCTGCTTGTTTGCTACTGTTGATTACTGCCGGAGCGATGATTTTCTCGGCAATTTTTGAGCGGCGATTTTGGTGTCGGTATCTATGCCCAATCGGGGGAATGAACGGGCTGTTTGCCAAGTTGTCGATGACTGAGCTAAGGGCGCAACAGGGCACTTGTTCGGCTGAATGCACGACGTATCAATGTTATAAGGGGGGGCCTCAAAAAGGGGAGGGTTTGGAGACAGGCGGATGTCCTTTGTATTCTCATCCAGCACAGTTGGAAGATAACAAAGATTGCGTGCTTTGCATGACGTGTCTTAAGGCTTGTCCGCACAGGTCAGTTGAACTCAATTTGCGTCCCCCTGGAATTGAGTTATGGACAACTCATGTGCCTCATGCTTATGAAGTGGCGCTGTTGCTGTTGTTGTTTAGCGGGGTGTATTTGCATCGATTACCTGAGTTGCGCTCGCTGTTAGGTTTGCAACTGGATTTGACTCAGTTTTGGCCTCATTTGGGCTTATCCCTAGCAGCTTTAATTATCCCCGCTACTGTGCCTTTAATTTGCTATGGCTGTATGCAGATGTTTTACCGATTGGGTAATTACATACAAGAAGTAAGAAGCCAAAGCAAAAATAAAAAATCTCAAATTCCAAATCTTAAGCCTCGCTCGTTTGTAGAGTTAGCTTATGGATATTTACCTCTAGTGCTAGGTGGGAATTTGGCTCATTATTTGCGGCTGGGCTTGGGAGAAGCTGGAAGAATTCTGCCAGTAAGTTTGGCCACTTTTGGGCTGGGTGGCGAGGGTTTACCAGTGTTGGTGGCTCATCCAGCTGCGATCGCGTTTTTGCAGGGGATAATACTAATTTTCTCCGTCCTTTTGAGTGTCGTATTAACGCAGAAGATTGCTCGTCAACCGCTGCGATTTCTGCTACCGCAACATATAGGGGCAATAGTGCTGGCTGTTGGTCTGTGGGCAATTGTTGTTGAATAACAAATGATTTGTCGTCGTTAACCAAGTAATGTCGTTGAACGGTAACATTGCTACCAATCGGGAGCTATTTGCGACTAATGGTAACTAACATATAGCGATCGCTATATACTCCTCAAATCTCAGAGGTAAATCTTTTGCGCTATCGCCCAAAAGATTTACCATATTACAAGCGATCTAAACAGCAGGTGCTACATGAGTGAAGTTGAAATAGACAAAATTCGAGAAGAGCGCATTGACATGGAGATAGTGGTCGATGCCTATAACGACGAAGAACGGGCGATGGGTTGGTACTGCTATCTTGAGGATAATCTCAATTTCCCCTTTAAAGCTAACTGGGTGAGAAAGGGACGCAAATCCTTATCGCCTGAAGCCAAAGAAGTTGAGGTGCTGGAAATGTCATCCGAGGAGGAATGCTTGGAGGATATGTTTGTGGAAATATTGTACAAAGATGCTACGGGTGATGATACTTTTTCTGCCCGTTTATCTGATATAAAGCCGATTGATGCTGATAGCGAAACTCAGGAAGCGATCGCAGACTGGCACTATTGGCTTGCCAGAGGATATGAGTTCTAAAGGATTATAAAATGGCAGTCTATCAAGTCCGGCTAGTCAATTCAACACTCAATCTCGACCGTACTATTTCTATACCAGACGATCAGTATATTTTAGATATCGCTGAAGATGCTGGGATTCGATTACCTTCGGGGTGCAAACAAGGGGAGTGTTCTGCTTGTGTCGCCAAACTGGTTAGTGGTGAAATAGATCAAAGCGAGCAAAAATTTCTCCGTCCACAAGAATTAGAGGCTGGCTACACTATTACCTGCGTTGCTTACCCGCTGTCTGATTGCACCCTAGAAACCCATCAAGAACAAGTTTTGTATAAATCTGCTCTTTATTTTAAGGCAGAGGCATCTAAGACAGAGTAATTTTTGTTATTACTGGGATAGTAGGAGGAGCAAATCATGCCCGATAATCCCAATCAACCAAAGCCTTATGATGCTGTCATAGGCGGTCAAAATCCGCCTCCCTCTAATGGCGCAGTTTTAGGAGGCTTGCAAGGTGTAAAAACGCGTATAGCTAATGCTTCTCTAGAGATAAGAAAGGGCGGGATAAGGGAAGCTCTAAAATATGGGCAAGATGGCTTAGAATTAGCAATTCAAGCTCTAGAAGATCCCGCCGAAGAAGTGCAGTGGTTCGCGTATTTACTACTAAAAACCCGGCCAGAAACCAGCATCAGAAATGCCTTGCAGGATTATATTCCTGTAATATATAGAAAGTTGCGCGACCTCTTGGAAACAGGAAATTGGAAAGACGCAGATGGGGAAACTGCGGCGGCTATGCTGAAGGTAGCTGGGAGGGAAAAACAAGGCTGGTTGCGAGTAGAAGATATCAGCAGGTTTCCTAGCGATGAACTGCGTATTATCGACCAACTTTGGCTGCGATACAGCAACGGACGCTTTGGTTTTAGTATACAAAAACAGATTTGGCAAAGCGTTGGCAATAATTATTCTCCATTTGGCGATCGCGTCCGCTGGCGACAGTTTGGCGGGTGGTTGAGTTATTCTCAGTTCAGTTTTACCGCAGAAGCCCCCGAAGGCCATTTGCCTGCTGCACACCTTACCTGGGATTCATTAAAGCGCGATCAGACATGGCTTTGGTATGGCGGTACCGTAGATGATGTGCGCTGGTTTGAACTTAAATCTCTTCTCTCGCGTCGAGATTTGTAGAGTAGAGCAGAAATTTTATTTGTACATTTACCTTTAATGCCAAATTGTTATGAGTCGGTTCCTCTACGAAAAATCAGTTTCCTATAAAGGGCATCTAATTATTCCGTTTGTTTTTGGGATAGTTGATGGAAATCCTATTTACTCATATGTCTTACTATCGGAGTTGGGACATAAAGGTAAATTTCATAAGTCAGAAAACCCTGTTGGTATGTATTCGTGTAGCATATCCGACATAATTGATATAGCAAAGTCCCATCTTGATGATAATTCCGATGTTGTAACTGAGGGAGATTATTTTAAGTCTAGATACACTTATCGCGGCGACATTATTATTACATACAAATTAGCAGATAAATATTTTTATGACCATTATAAAAATGACAGTTTAAATAATGTTGCTGCCCCCAGATTATTTGCAAGCGAACAAGAATGTATAACTTGGGTAAAAGAGGGATTGGATCGTTCGCATATAAATGAAGAAGTTGAACGGGCACAGGGATAAACGTAAGGTGGGCAGTGCCCACCTTATGTTTTATTGTGAATTGGAACGTGCTTGTTTAACCATTGCAATTAGAGTGTGATGGGCGTCTTCTGCATCTGCTAAAACATGATCGAACTCAACGCGGACTGGAACAGCAGCACCGTTAACGATGGCATTTAAATTCATACCCTGCGGATCGATTGAAAGCATTTCTGCTGAAGCAGCATCGGGAGTATTACCAAATTTTTGGGCGTAAAGAACGACAGCATTAGCATGATCGTCGTTCATGTGCTTGCAGATGCGATCGCTGATTTCAGGAGTGATAGGTTCAGACATTATTAGATTAATCCAACGCGATAATTCGACAGCTATTTTCCCACAAAGTCTGCGATCGCTGCGATAAACTCTGCTGTTGATTCATAAGGCAAAACATTCCTACCAGGAATTTTCATACCTTTGCTGTTAGGCAGAAGTTGCAAATATTCGGCCAACCTTTCATCTGGCGTTTCTCCCTTGCCTTTCTTACTAATACTAGATGCCTCCTCGCCTAACACTACTAAAGTTGGTTGCTTAATAGCTGCGATCGCGTCTTTATAATCTTGTCGCCAAAACCCAGCCAGGAAGGAAAAAACAGCATGGCGACTATCAGGATTTGCCGCACCTTTCACCAAAGTATCCAACCATTCAGCATCTACTGAATCTTGATCGGCAAATAATTGCCGAATCGAAAACGAATCTAAAAACTGCGGTCGCCGCGCATAGCGATAAAAAGCTTTGCCAAAAGGAGAATCTAATATGTTCCATCTCACTCGTTGCCGCACAGGCGGAGAATTTTTAGTTATCAGTGGCAAAGCAGGCGGGCCAGCCAGCACTAAAGCGCTAATTAAATTAGGTTCATTTTGTAGATTAACTAACTCAATTGCTACAGGCAGCAAGGCACCTTGAACTATTATAATTACAGGTTGTTTTACAACATTCTGCAAAAAATATTGCAACTGTTCAGCCCAATCTCTAGGGGTGCAGGCGACGTGCGGCATATCGCTATTACCGCATCCCAATAAGTCTGGATTGTAGATAGGATTAGAATGACCTGTTTTATACCACTCCGTACAGAATCGCTGCCAGAAATGCCGGGATAAGCCAACACCGATGGGATGGATTAATAGTAAAGGAGTAGCGGGAGCGTTATTGGCATCTGTCGGAATGTGGAATTCGTAAGCGCATTTGTAATTTTTCCAGGTGTAAAACTGAGTCGCAGTTTCCGTCGTCGGTGAAGTTTGGGTAGGCATATTAAAATTATCCCGGACTATAGCAAAAGTGCGTTAATTTGACAGTACAACAGCCAAACTGATTTTTTCAACCGCTGGAACATGATTTATTCAAAACAGCGAATAATTAACGAGTTTCTATGTTTGCCGCTTTTCTACCTGACAAATGCAATCAACTGAGAGATTCCACCTGTATTACCACCGTCCAAAGCCTCAAGCAGATTGCCATTACTACACCATTGAGCGATCGCACCATCGCCACAAATTACTATCATCAAGGTAAGGGCGGCACTCCCATTCTTTTGCTGCATGGGTTTGACAGTTCCCTACTAGAGTTCTTCCGCTTGTTGCCCCTACTCGCTGCCCATAACGAAACTTTGGCAGTGGATTTATTTGGTTTTGGCTTTACGGAGCGATCGCCAGGTATTCAGTTTAGCCCAGCTACCATTAAATCGCACCTTTTCTGCTTCTGGAAAACTTTGATTAATCAGCCGATGATACTGGTGGGAGCATCTATGGGAGGTGCGGCTGCAATCGATTTTGCACTCGCTCATCCCTCATGTGTTAAAAAACTGGTTTTAATCAACAGCACTGGCTATAGTGGGGGATTTCCTTTTGGGCAATTTCTGTTTCCCCCCTTCGAGTATTGGGCAGTAGAATGGTGGCGCTTCCTTAAACTTCAAACTTTAGCCAATGCCAGAAATCAACGCAATCCAGATCACGCTTATTTGGATGCTGTTTTGTGCGCTACCCTGCCTATGGATATGCCTGGTTGGTATGAAGCTATCCTCGGTTTTACAAAAAGTGGTGCTTATAATATTGAGAAAGATATCGCCAAAATTGATAAGCCAACTTTGATATTGTGGGGGGAGGGGGATAATATGTTGGGTACTGCGGATGCAGAGAAATTTAAAAGAGCGATCGCTCGCTCTGAGCTAATCTGGATCTCAAATAGCGGTCACGTCCCTCAATTCGAGCAAGCCGAAATTACCGCCAAACACATTCTCGCTTTTGCCTGCTAATTAAGCAGAACTGCCACTTTCTCCGTTAACCGTCGCCGCACCAATTAAATGTGCAAGGCGTAGCGCTTCCGGAACTTTGCCGCAATCTGTTAAACGTTGCAGAACCGCTGCTGTAACTTCTGGAGTTTCACCGCAAACTTGAAAGAAAAACGGTGGAAATGCATGAATTTCGCCAGCACGTTGCAATATTCGCAAGCGGCGTTCTGGCTGTGGCAAACGCCTAATTGCTTGTTCTACTGCGGGAAGATTTGGCTGACGGCGCATTACTGCAACGCAAGGAAGCGATAGAGTATCTGCAAGTTTGGGCAAATCGACTACATTAAACCCGCCGAAGGCAATTCCATCTAGCAACACAATATGCAGTTGCGGCAGAAATTTGCCACCGATTAGTAACTTACAGAGGGTGCCTGTAGCATTCCAACCATCCTGTCTCGCGTGTCCCCACACCATACCTTCAAAGCGCGTACCCGCACAAACCACCCCGGCTATGGATACGCGACTGCCACGCCGACGTTGGAATGGCGCATCGTCGAAGCCGATGACGCGAATGACGCGATGTAGTCTGAGTAATGATTCGAGATTCACTGTAGAAATTTTATCAGCCTACTGGGGAGGCGGAGCATCCCAAACTGCAATTCCCTGCGTATACAAATGAGGATATTACCTAGCGGCTATGGAAAGAGAGATTATGACCGGGAATAACGAGCTGTGGCGACCTGGAAATGAAAATTTGGCCTTATCCAGAGATGATGTCCATGTTTGGCGTGCTTCGCTAGACCAAGCGCCATCTAGGGTGGATTATCTGGCGCAAACGCTTTCTAGAGACGAGCGATCGCGAGCGGATCGTTTTTACTTCGAGAAAGACAAAAAGCGGTTTATTGTCGGGCGCGGGCTACTTAGGACAATATTGGGGTACTACTTAGATATTCAGCCTCATCACGTAAAGTTTAGTTATGGCTCAAAGGGTAAGCCAGCGCTGGAGGTAGGAGACGAGGGTTGTAGGCTGGAGTTTAACTTGTCCCACTCCCAGGGAATGGCTATATATGCGATCGCGCGCGATCGCAAGATTGGTATTGACATCGAACACAAGCGTACAATTACTGAAGTCGATCAGCTTGCCAAAAACTTCTTTTCTGCGCGAGAGAACACTATATTAAGCGGACTCTCTCCCAGCCAGAAGCAAGAGATGTTTTTCCATTGCTGGACTAGCAAAGAAGCCTATCTCAAAGCAATCGGGGAAGGCTTGACTAAACCGCTAGATGAGATTGAAGTCAGCTTGGCGATCGGGGAACCACCGAAGTTACTTAGCATTGCAGGCGATCCGCAGGAAGCACAGCGCTGGTGTCTCCATTCCTTGACACCCGCCGCCGACTATGTAGCGACTCTTGCAGTTGAAGGACACGGTTGGCGTCTCTCTTGCTGGGAGTAAATTAGCCCTAAGTGCCTAATTCAATCAGCATTTCCGTACTGCTTAGGCGAAAACCGCAGGATGCAAACAACCGCCTCGCCGCATCGTTGGGAGCAGCAGTATCGAGCCGAATTTGCTTAACTCCCTTTTGGCTAAAACTATCAACAGCCATCATCACCATCTGGCGTGCAATTCCGGCGTGGCGATATTCCGGCTCCACCCATAAGTCGTGAATAAAAGCGAATTCTGCTAGACGATAAATTGGGATTTCACGCTCGATAGTCGCCACCAGAAACCCAACCAGTTGAGCAGGTTGGGTTGGCGTAGCAGCTTCAGACTCAGCTACCAGGAACACGCTGCGATCGCTAGTCGCCACTTTACTCAACCACCGTTGATAACCCAACTCCGGATTTGCTAAAAATCCATACTTAGCCGAATCCCACAATTCGTGCAAAGCGCAAATCGCCGCAACCATCGGTAGAACTGCGGGTACATCAACTGGTGTGGCAGGGCGGATAATCATGTCATACCATTTTGGATTTTAGTCTCGTTCCCAGGCTCTGCCTGGGAATGCGGATTTTGGATTGTAAAACCCAAGCCGGATGGCAGATTTGCGGGATTTTAACTGTTGCAAGCATAAAGCATATATGGTGTCGGTTCAAGCGCAACGGCTCTCTTTGACAGCATAAATACTCCCTATGGCAGGTCTACTTAACGAAAAGTAACTATATTCTGGGAAAGGTTATGTAAACCCCCACGATAAGCCGACTTGTACCCGAATAAAGCGGCAAATACCTAAATATAACAACCCGTTTTCTTGTAAGAAAGCGGGTTGAGAGGAACCGAGATATTAATACAGAGCGAGGCGAATTAAGGTGAGAATTGGCGCTTATTACTTGGGCAACGGAAATTGTGAATTTACCGTTTGGGCACCCACTCTCCAAGAGGTAGCTGTAAAAATCGTTTCTCCTAAAGAACACCTGATTCCGATGGAAAAGGATGAATGGGGATACTGGAAAGCAACAGCATCGGGCATCGAACCAGGAACGCATTACTATTACAAACTAGAAGAAAACAAGGAAAGACCAGATCCCGCATCGAAATATCAACCCAAGGGAGTGCATGGCCCTTCTGAGGTAATTGATAATAGCACTTTTGCTTGGAATGACGCTGATTGGTCGGGCGTTCCTTTAGATGAATGGATTATTTATGAATTGCACGTTGGTACTTTCACGCCTGAAGGTACATTTGAGGCAATGATTCCCCGGCTGAGTACATTACGCGATTTGGGAGTTAATGCAATTGAGATTATGCCAATTGGACAATTTCCAGGCGATCGCAACTGGGGATATGATGGCGTTTATCCCTTTGCCGTACAAGATTCCTACGGTGGCCCGGAAGGATTTAAAAAACTCGTCGATGCGTGTCACCAACACGGTATTTCAGTAATTCTCGATGTAGTTTACAACCACCTCGGCCCCGAAGGAAATTACTTTAGAGACTTTTCCCCCTACTACTTCAATGCCAGATATTTTGGCGAGTGGGGAGACGCTATGAACTTCGATCATGATTACAGCTACGGCGTGCGTAATTTCTGTTTAGAAAACGCTGTTTGTTTTTTCCAAGAATATCACATTGATGCCCTGAGATTAGATGCAATCCAGGGCATTTACGACTTGGGTGCTAAACACTTTTTGCAGGAACTAGCAGACACAATTCACCACCTTTCCCAAGAGCAAGGACGCAAACTTTACATAACAGCCGAAAGCGATTTAAACGATGTCCGAGTCATTCGACCCAAAGAAGTGGGTGGCTGCGGAATAGATGCCCAGTGGAACGACGATTTTCATCATTCAGTACACACCTTACTCACGGGTGAAGACGACAGGTATTACTCGGATTTTGGCAAGTTAGAACAACTAGAAAAATCATACCGAGAAGGGTTTGTTTATTCCGGGCAGTTTGCACCTAATAGAAAGCGACATCATGGGAGCGATTCTACACAAGAACCCGGCTATCGATTTATTGTATTTACCCAAACTCACGACCAAATAGGAAATCGTGTTTTAGCAGAAAGAATAGCTAAACTTGTTTCCCTAGAAGGATTGAAACTAGGAGCAGGTGCAGTCTTCCTCTCTGCGTTTATTCCGTTTCTGTTTATGGGTGAAGAATACGGGGAAGACGCCCCATTCTTCTACTTTATCAGTCACTCAGATAAGGAGTTGATTGAAATTATCCGCAAGAGCAAGCAAGAAGAGTTTAAAGCATTTGCAGGACGAGGTGAGGCGCCAGATCCACAGAGTCCTGACACCTTCAACAAGTGCAAACTCAAATGGGAACAGCGAAACGAAGGTAAACACAAAGTTTTGTGGGAATTTTATCAGCAGTTAATTCAGTTCCGGCGGACGCTTCCTGCTTTGAAAGAGCTAGACAAAAAACGTCTAGAGGTGTCCAGCGTTGAAGCAGATAAAATATTGTTTCTCCGTAGATGGAACGAGGGTAGCCAGATATTCAGCGTTATGAACTTCAATCAGAAAGATGTTACATTTACGGCTAATGTGCCTAGTGGCAACTGGCGAAAGATTTTAGATTCTGCTGATACTAAGTGGATGGGTTCTGGCTCCACATTGCCTGAAAGTTTGGAACCGGGTAAGGAATTGACAATCAAACCCCAGAGTTTTGCACTCTACGAAATAGCAGGATGATAAACGAAGAACCGAGGCAGCAGCCCCGATCTTCTCGTTCCCAGGCTGGAGCCTGGGAACGCCTGCCGAGAGGGCTGCTGCCTCGTTGTTTGGAGAGGCTCTGCCTCTATGAATGCATTCCCTAGCAGAGCCTGGGAACGAGAGTGAGAGCCTGGGAACGAGAGTCAAGAGCCTGGGAGCAAGAGTCAAGAGCCTGGGAACGAGAGTCAAGAGTAAGATTAAAAGATTAATTAGGAGTGAAAATTAGATCATGCGTATTCCCAAAGCAACATATAGAATTCAGTTCAATTCTGCTTTTCCCTTTGAAGCGGCGCAAAAAATTATTGCTTATCTGGCTGAATTAGGTATTTCAGATATCTATGCTTCACCTATTTTTAAAGCTAGAGCAGGAAGCACTCACGGCTATGATGTAGTTGACTCCAATCAACTTAACCCCGAACTGGGTACAGAAGAAAACTATGAAGCATTGGTAAGCGAAGTTAAGAAGCATGACATGGGATGGGTACAGGATATTGTTCCCAACCACATGGCTTACGATAGCGAAAATTTGCTATTGATGGACGTGCTAGAAAATGGCCCTAATTCCGAGTCGTTTGACTATTTCGACATTGACTGGAATCACCCTTATGAAGCTATCAGAGGGCGGGTGCTTGCCCCTATGTTGGGAAATTATTATGGTGATTGTTTAGAAAATGGCGATATTCAATTAAAGTATGACGAAAATGGGCTGAGTGTCAATTATTTTGGTCTAACACTTCCTGTAAAAATAGAATCTTACGCTCGGTTCATAACTTATAATTTGGGCAAGCTAAATAGGGCATTGGGAAGACATAATCCCGACTTTGTAAAGCTTTTGGGTATTCTTTATCTGCTTAAAAATACTTCTGATGAATCAAAAGGCAAGGAACGATACGACCAGATTGCCTTTGTCAAAGGACTGCTTTGGGAACTATACAACCAAAATCCAGAAATTAAGGAATTTATCGATAGCAATATACAGTTTTTCAATGGAGAGAAAGGCAATCCAGAGAGTTTTAATCCTCTAGATAGCTTACTTTCTGAACAGTTTTATCGGCTTTCGTTCTGGAAAGTGGGCGCTGAAGAACTTAACTACAGGAGGTTTTTTACCGTCAATGAATTGATTTCTGTCAAAGTTGAAGAAATCAAAGTTTTTCACAAAACTCACGCTTTGATCGCTCAGTTGGTTGAGTCTGGCAAGATAACTGGATTAAGAATCGATCATATTGACGGACTCTACGATCCAACACAATATCTGGAAAGACTCAGGGAGAAAACAGCAGATGTCTACCTTACAGTAGAGAAAATACTGGAACATAAAGAAGACTTGCCGGAATATTGGCCAATTGAGGGAACAAGCGGCTATGACTTTTTAAATTACGTTAACGGCGTCTTCTGTAAGAGTGAAAGCGAGGAGCCGTTGACTGAGATTTACTCGCGGTTGACAGGTTTTAAAGATTCCTACGAGCAGCTTTTTATAGAGAAGAAAAGGCTAATTGTAGAAAAGAATATGGCGGGAGATGTAGACAATCTCGCTCACTTGCTGAAAAGAGTATCGGGTTATTCAAGAGTAGGTAGCGATTTTACTCAGCATGGTCTTCAAAGAGCATTATCCGAGGTGCTGATAGTTTTCCCAGTTTATCGAACATACATAAATCAAGACGGGTTGAGGGAATCGGATCGGTTTTATGTGAAGGAAGCGATCGCTAAGGCTAAGGAGCAAGTCCCCCTGCTGTTAAAAGAGCTTAATTACATCGAAAAATTACTGTTGCTGGAAGAGGAAGAGTCTTTAAAACCAGAACAAAAAGAGTTACAGCGTCACTTCGTAATGAGGCTTCAGCAGCTAACTGGCCCGCTGACGGCAAAAGGAATTGAAGACACTCTTTTATATGTGTATAACCGCCTTTTATCGCTGAATGAAGTGGGTGGAAATCCCAGCCAATTTGGTGTTACAGTTGCAGACTTTCACGAGTTCAACAAAAAGCAACAAGAACTCTGGACTCATAAAATGAATGCAACTGCAACGCACGACACTAAGCGCGGTGAAGATGCCAGAGCAAGAATTAATGTCATTTCAGAAATTCCAGAGGAGTGGGAAAACCAGGTAAAGCTTTGGAGCGAAATTAACAACTCTAAAAAAGTCAAAGATAAGCGCCGGACTATTCCCTCAAAGAATGACGAATACTTCTTTTACCAAACCCTAATTGGTTCATTGCCATTTGCTGAAAGCGAGTATGCGGAATTTGTGGAACGGGTTAAAGACTATGTAATTAAGGCTGTACGAGAGGCGAAAGTTCACACGGCTTGGCTCAGACCTGATTCCGATTATGAAAATGGTTTTATTGCCTTTGTTGAGGACGCGCTAAAGCCTGGGGAAGATAATGAATTTATGAAGGCATTTCTGCCTTTTCAGAAGTTGGTGGCTGAATATGGAATATTCAACTCGCTGTCACAAACTCTGTTAAAGAGTACGTCTCCTGGCGTGCCTGATTTTTATCAGGGTACGGAGTTATGGGAGCTGAGTATGGTAGACCCGGATAATCGCCGTCCGGTTGACTTTGAGCAACGGTTAGGGTTTCTAAAAGATATCAAAGAAAAAGCACAGAAAGATGTGTTGAAGCTGATTGATGAATTGTTGGCATCTTCGGAAGATGGAAGAGTTAAACTTTTCCTAACAACGAAAATTCTTGAGTCGAGAAATAAGAATCTAGAAGTTTTCCAGAATGGGGATTATTTACCCCTTGAGGTGGTTGGAAAGTTTAAAGATCATATCGTTGCTTTTGCGAGAAAGTATGAGAATAAGGTAGCTATTACCGTTGCTCCACGATTGCTAACAAGCTTGGTGGGACAAGGAGAATATCCCCTTGGCGAACAGGTGTGGCATGATACTCAATTAAAGTTACCGCAGGAAATGCCTTCGGGTTGGCTAGATGCGATCGCTTCTCAAGCGATTCAAGCTAATGGAACCCTTCTGGTAGGTGAAGCTTTGAAATATTTTCCTGTTGCTTTACTAATTGGTCAAATCAATAGCTAAATATCGCGATTTGCACGCTTCAACGATGAAATTTTTGGCTCATGCTCATACATTAGCTTAATTGTGGGCAGTGCCAGGCTAATTATTAGGAAAAACTGAAATGCTTGACGAGGAAGGTATCAACGAATTTAAACAGCAGATGCTTGTTGACTTCAATTCGAGAACTAATTACGACAACAAAGGGTCTTTCCACCCTCGTGTTGCTAATCGGTTGATTGAACTAGCTCCGCTGCAAAGCGGACAGAAAGTTCTCGATGTTGCAACTGGTACTGGTAATGTAGCGATCGCTGCTGCTAAAATCGTTGGTTCTTCAGGTCAAGTAATTGGAGTTGACATTGCTAGCGGGATGCTAAACCAAGCTAAACAAAAGATTGAGGCGGCAGGTTTAAATAATATCGAACTAATGGAAGCAGATGTAGAGCATTTAAGTTTCAGCGATCGCTGTTTCGATGCAATTATCTGTTCTTTGGCAATTTGTTACTTAACCGATATTCCTGCTGCTTTACGTCAATGGTATCGCTGGCTCAAAACGGATGGATTTGTGGCGTTTAATTGTTGGGCTGAAACAGCTTTTACGCCGTCTGTTTTGTTTAGAGCAGTTGCTCAAAGGTATGGCATAAAAGTTCCAAATCCTAACGAACCGCTGGGCACGATTGACAGGTGCGACAAGCTATTAAAGGAGGCAGGATTTACAGACATTGATATAAAAACCGAGCAGTTTGGCTGGTATTACACGCCGGACGCTAGCTATGCTGAAGGCTTGTGGAACATAAACTCTAAGAACCCCTTCGGTTTTCAGATAAATCAACTATCGCCGGAAAAATTAGAACAATGCAAGGCTGAATACTTCGCACACCTAGAGATAGAGCCAACAACAGAACAAGGAAATTGGTGTGATGCTACAGCATTTTTTGTATTAGCTAGGAAGTAATAGTTTTTAATTTTTTTGAAACGCTATAAATAATAAGGGCAAACCATGAAAAATCCAATTTTAAAGCAAAATCAACTGTTCCCAGCACCAGACCAGATTAAGGCAGTAAGAGCTTACATCAAAGAAACTTGGCAGACACTTTCTCGCTCTCATAAGCATATTCTAGAATCTGCCCGCGACCCTAAAATCGATCATGCCCCAAGCAAGCCTTGGCCTATTTATATCTCGCCCAAGGAGGACGTAGAAGTAATTAAAAAAAGCTTGGAAAAATCTATCAGCAAAGAGGAATTTGCTCAAATAGAAATTCGCGTTTTACCTGCCGAAGTAGAGCAAATTCAAGAGCATGGATTGCTCTACTTACCTCATGATTACGTGGTTCCGGGCGGTCGCTTTAATGAGATGTACGGCTGGGATAGTTATTTCATTCAATTGGGATTGTTACAAGATGGGGAATTGAATTTAGCGAAAAGTTTGGTGGATCAACTGCTATATGAAATCGAGCATTACGGAACGATTTTAAATGCAAATCGCACTTATTTGCTAACGCGATCGCAACCCCCCCTATTAACGCCGATGATTTTGGCACTCTTTCAGCATACGCAGGATAAGGAATGGTTGCAATCTTTACTGCCAACGGTGGAAAGATTTTATTACTACTGGACATTGCCCCCCCATCTCAATCAAGCAACGGGACTTTCGCGTTATTTTGCTTTGGGTGAAGGGCCAGCACCAGAAGTACTTATTTCTGAGCGAGATGAGCAGGGAAGAACTCATTACGATCGAGTTTTGGAGTATTATCGCCAGTTTGAAGTTGAGGATTATGATGTCAATTTGTATTATGACAGGGAGCAAGACGAGCTAACTAATTTGTTCTACAAAGGTGACAGAACAATGCGCGAATCGGGCTTCGATCCGTCTAACCGTTTTGGCCCCTTCAATGTAGATATTATTCACTATGCGCCCGTTTGCTTGAACGTTTTACTGTATCAAATGGAGCAAGATATAGCGCAGATAAATGATATTTTCGGTTATGAAGCAGTTGCTAATCAGTGGCGCGATCGCGCTGCCTCCAGGCAAGAATTAATTAACCGCTTCCTCTGGGATGAAGAAGCAGGGCTTTACTTCGATTACAACTTCACAACTGGCGATCGCCGCCGCTATGAATTCGCTACCACATTTTATCCTCTGTGGGCGGGTATCGCATCAGTTGAACAAGCCCAGCGAGTTGTGCATAATTTGCCCGAATTTGAAGCACCAGGAGGATTGCTCACCAGCACCCGCGTTACCGGAAGCCAATGGGATGCCCCCTTTGGTTGGGCACCTTTACATTTATTTGCCGTCCAGGGATTGCATCGATATGGCTATCACCGAGAAGCTGAACGATTAGCAAGAAAATTTATATCTTTAGTAGTCCAAGAGTTTGAAAAATGCGGAGCGATTGTCGAAAAATACGACGTTTTTAATTGCTCTGCCGATGTTTCAGATGAGATTCAATTCGGCTACAGTTCCAACGAAATTGGTTTTGGTTGGACTAACGGAGTATTTCTGGAACTATTAGCAACTCTGGAATAAATAGGGAATGCTCTGCATTAACTCAACCTAGCCGTACATTCAAGAACCAACCTTTGGTTCTCTACAGAGTATGGCTGAATTTCCAAAGCGCGTCGAAAAGCTTGTATAGCAGCGCGGTAATCTCCGAGTGCAGCATGGCATAAACCCATACCGTGCAATGCGCCAAAATGGATGGGATTGAGTTTAATTACCATCTCACAATCGGCGATCGCTTCTTGGTAATACCCTTGAGTAAAATAAAGAACTGCTCGTCTATTCCAAGCTTCAGCAAAATCCGGCTGAGTGTCTATCAGTTCTGTGAGTAATTCTTCTGCTTGTGCAATCTCTCCTGCTTGGAGCATTACTTGGCTGCGCTGAAGAAGTTCAAACCCCACCACTCCCTTTTGTTGGAACCAGATACGCCATAGTTCCTCAGTTGCCCGTTGGCGGACAGCTTCAGCGGGGTTTTTTAGGGCTTCTAGTAATGCATTGATTGATGATTTATCCATAAATTTGCGATGTATAAAAGGGTAAATTCCACTTACTCTCGTTCCCAGGTAGAACCTGGGAACGAAA
This sequence comes from Microcoleus sp. FACHB-831, assembly GCF_014695585.1. Classification (NCBI taxonomy): domain Bacteria; kingdom Bacillati; phylum Cyanobacteriota; class Cyanophyceae; order Oscillatoriales; family Microcoleaceae; genus Microcoleus; species Microcoleus sp. FACHB-831. The sequence goes on from NZ_JACJON010000035.1 coordinate 17,478, forward strand.
ACGATAATTAAGACTCGCGTCCTGTAGCCCACTTATCTCGCCATTTTACCGTCCCTTCATTGGCGATAACCCAACGACGACCTACATTATTTTCACGCAATGGTGACTGGCCTTCACGCCACAGCGCGTATTTGTAAGTTATCAATTTTCCAGCACTTTCATTAAAGGGAATTTCCCCAAACCAAGTGTTAGTGTTGATGTATTCTAAGGGGTAAGCTTTGGAGATATCCCAGTTGCCTAACTCCGGACAATCACCCGTCACCACAACAATTTCACCAGGCTGTGTTTGAACAGCATTGAGTTGTGCCCGCACGATGGTTTGCGCCTTAATTCGCTCCCCAACGTGACTGATGACAATTACTTCCCGCGCGCCTAATTCTAAGTTATGGATCTGTCCGTCTTGAACTTCAAATTTGCGTCGCGTTAAAACATCAGTATGTTCTCCCTCTGGTAACTCTGTACCAACTGCTTCAATCTTGACAGCTTCCCCACGATTCATTGCTACAAATACAATGGAATCGCGGTAACGCCGCACATAACAATAGACATCTGGAGTCAGATATTTTTGCCATTGACTGCCCATAGATACTGCTGGATTCAGTCGCCGCAAACCTGATAGCAACCGGGTATACCGATAAACCTCCGTTTCGGTGTCCCAAGTCGTCATCATCGGGCGGTTGTAGGGGTCATTACCGCCGTTTGTGTCGTCGTGGAGATACTGTTCTGTGCCGTAGTAGATGCAGGGAATACCTCTGGTTGTCATAATCAGAGCGATCGCTACCTTCAGCATTTCTGGATCTGGATTCAATGACTGAAAGCGGGGCATATCGTGATTATCAATAAATGTAATCAACTCTGTCGCCCCGTAGTAGCAATGGTCTAAATCGAGAACATCCTGAACTAGCTGAAATCCTCCTTCAGCGCCTTGGCCTAAAGCCCCCCGAATTGCCAAGCAAAGGCCAAAGTCCAACATTGTCATCCCAGATTCATTGGCAAATTCAACCGAACGCTCACTTCTGGGGTCGCTAAAAATCCACTCGCCAAAGATAAAAACATCCGGCTTGTGGGTTGTAATGTCTGCGTTAAATTCTTGCCAAAACCAAATGGGCATATGCTTAACGGTATCCACCCGCAAAGCATCAACCCCTCTGTCTAACCATTGCTTAATTGCTGATTTGATGTAATTTCGATAGTCGGGATTATTCTCGTTGAAAGTGGCTAACCCAGACAGTTCGCAGTTTTGCACTTGCCACTCATCTTCCCAGTTTGTAACTTCACCATAGTGGTGATACCAGCCATTTTTATCGTCGTTAAAGTCAGCAATTTTAACGCCGTCGTCGTAGAGTTCTCCCTTCTTACCGCTGAAATCTGGGTTGCTGTGGTTACACACAATATCCAGGATCATTTTCATTTTCCGTTTGTGTAACTCAGCAATCAAGCGGTCAAAAGCTGTATTTCTTGTTTCCTGAGTTTTGTTGAGAGAAGGTTCTTCACCTTGGGCAATAAAACGAGGATTTAGTCGCTTAAAATCTTTTATCCAGTACCCGTGAATTGCGGCTTGTTCAACAAATAATGCTTCAACTTGCTCAAAGAGAGGAGTTAGCCAAAGGGCTGTTACTCCCATGTCTTTTAAGTAGTCAAGCTTGTCAATAATTCCTTGGATATCGCCTCCCCAATATTTACCCCAGTCTTTTCCTTCGGGATCGTAAAGTTCTGGGTTTGGCCCTTCGCTGTTTTCCGGATCGCCGTCAAAAAAGCGGTCTACAACAATGAAGTAAATTGTCTCTTGACGAAATTCAATATCTCTGGTGTAAAGGAATTCTAAATCGATTTCGCTCTCCGGTTTCGGTTCGGCTATCAAAGCCTCAACTTCGGCTTCGGGATTGCTAACTTCATATTGAGATGAGGAAGCTTGAGACGGAGGAGTTGATACCATAATATTGAGTTCTACTACCCTAGAAATAGGTTGCCAATTTGATCCAAGTTTCCCAGTCACACCTCGGCGATGACGAAGGCAAACTTCTTTAAATTATTACAAACTGTATTATTTTTTGTGTATCTGGCTTTAGGTAGTAGTAAAAACTACACTTCTATGCTATATAACTTTGTATTTTGGTAGCAGTAAATATATAGTTAAAGGGGGTAGTAGTAAATATGTAGTTAAAGGGTAAATATATCAACTAAAAATAATTTTATTTTTACACTTTGCGGTGGTTATTTATTTGTCTGGATAAGTGGTTATTTAGACAATTAACATAATTAAAATCGATTTTTAAAGCTTATCTCATATTAAATGCTATATTTTTTAAAAATTATTAAATTGGTTTTTCAAGCAAACGGCATAAAGCCGTAGGTAAAAAAAGTGGGCTGACCAACCATATTGAGAGGTTTAATAATATGATGCGTCAAATAATTTATCGATTGGTTAGGAAAACTTTGTCTTCTTCTAAAAAGTTAGAAAACCACGTTGGGGCTATCTGGTATTTTATCCATAATTATAATGCGTCGCTATCTAGGTAGTAATTTTTTCACTACATATTTACCACTACCCATTTTCTATAGATACCGCCACGTCAGCATTCCTCATTCCGAATAGTTCCATCTGGCATGACCGTGTTTTGGAAGTATACGCGCCTGAATTCAACTCCTTCCAAGTTAGCCCCGGTCAAATTAGCTTCAACCAAGCCAGTGTAATCCAAAATGGTATTGCTGAGGTTGGCTCCGGTCAAGTCAGCTTTCCTGAATCCAGTATCTCTGAGTTCAGCACCACTCAGATTGGCACCACTCAGATTGGCACGGAGAAAGCCTGCCTCCGCCAAGTTAGCACCACTCAGATTGGCACCACTCAGATTGGCACTGTCAAGGGAGGATTGCCACAGGACGGCACCACTCAAGTTGGCATTACTCAAATTGGCATGACTCAGGCAGATCTCATCCATCCTAGCTCCACTCAGATTGGCACCACTCAAATCAGTTCCAATCAAGTAAGTACAACTGAATTTAGCTCCACTCAAGTCAACCCCGCTCAAGTTGGCACCACTCAGCTCCTTGGCTCCACTCCGGTCACCACGCTCCCACCTTTTTTCGTATTCGGTAAGCCCCAAGGATGCGATCTCAACATTGGCAAAATTTCTCTCCCCAGCAGCGTAGCGTCTGAGCAATTCCTCAAAAGTAATACTCTTCCTCTTCATAACTCAGTTGTCGAATCGCTTGACACCGTTAATAATAGCGGCCTTTCTGTGTGTGAATTCACCACCACCCTCACCACCACAGCCTTCCGCGCCACACCCAACTTAGAAGCCTACGGTCACTACGACCTCCTCGCCACCCGTATTTTTTAGGTATTTTGTAGCGTAACTAGCGATCGCTACTATAATTTGCCAACTTAGCCTTGAAGCTTCCATTACCGCAAATATAAAATGCACCCTTATGAATCAGCAAGCGATATTGTTCTATGCGTTCCGAAACTGAGTATTTAGTATAATTTGTTTCGTCTAATGTCACGCTAGAGGTAAAGTGAACCAGAAAGTTGAGCCGCGATTTGGGCGACTTGTTACGCCAATTTCGCCGCCGTGAGCGGTAATAATTTGCCGACAAAGATATAATTTAAGGCCGATGCCTGTAGAGCAGCGAGATTGAGGATCGCGCACGTAGAGATCGAATAAGCGATCGCACTCTAGTTGGCTCATGCCCACACCTTTATCTTCAATAGTGCAGCGAATCATTTTTCCCTCAACTGTAGCTTTGAAAGTTAGCTTCAGTCCGGGTGGATTGTGTTTCAGCGCATGGTTAAGCAGGTTTGCTACCACTCGCTGTAGCTGAGTTGGATCTGCCATAACTAATGGCAAATCTGAGGGAACAAGATTTTTTACAGCCGCTTTATTTGTCGATAATAAAGGTTGCAAGTCTTTGATAATCGCCTGGGTTAGCGCACCAAACTCGACTGGTGTCCGCTGAAGGACAACTCCCCTATCTTCAGTAGTATGAGTTTCTAACAACGAGTCAATCGTACCAAGTTGGCGCTCGTTACCCTGAATCATCCGCTCTACAATAGAGCGAGAAAGCGTAATTTTTTCATCCTGGCTTTTTAGCAAATTGTTTAACACCATTAAGTTTCCCATCACCGATGTGCGAAAGTCATGGGAAACTGTATGTAAAACTACGTCCTTAAGTCGGTTCAGTTCTTGCAGTTCCGCGACGGCTTGTTGTAGCTGCGCCGTGCGTTCCTCAACTTGGCTTTCTAAGGTGGAATTAAGCTCTTGCAATTGCTTGAACAGCGAAGACTGTTGAATGGCGATCGCTACTTGCGTTGCCAATTGATCCAGCAAATTAATTTCACATTGCTGCCAGTTACGAGGTGCAGAACATTGATTGGCAATCAACAAGCCAAACAGTTTGTCGCCTAACATAATTGGTACGCCTATACCAGCTTTTATCTCAAATTTATTGTGGTATTCTGCTATAAAGTCAGACTCATTTTCCTGCTTCGCATCGTTAACGATCCGAATCGGATATTTGTTAAATATCTCTTTTATTTCTTTGTAAGCATTATTATCAGTCACCCATCCCAAAATTGGCGGAAAATTCGCACCTACAGACTCAGCGACGACTCTACCTTCGCCATTTTCATCAAAGTAACTGATAAAAACGCGATCCGCTTGCAAAAGTTGGCGGACTTCCTCAACTGTGGTGTTGAGAATTTCATTGAGATCGAGCGATCGCCTAATTTTTAAAGCTATTTCTCCTAACAAGCGATCGCTTTGTGCAATCGCACCTAATTGCGTTTCTGCCTGTTTGCGGCTGGTAATATCAGTAACTACAGCCAGCACGCATTGCTCGCCATTAATGTTAACAACTTCTGCTGAATACAGCGCTACTATCACCCCGCCACACTTCCGGCGGAACTCAACTTCCTCGTTGTAAACAGCTCCCTGTTGCTGCAATATTTGTTGTATTCTGACGCGATCTTCACGATTCACCCAGCTATTTAACTCAAGGGAAGTACGACCAACTACCTCTTCACGGCTATAGCCGCTAACGCGCAAGAAACTATCATTAATATCAATAAATCTCCCCTCGTGTAGCGTGCTAATTATAATAGAATCAGGACTGTGGCGAAAAGCAATAGAAAATTTTTGCTCTGAAAGCAATAGTGCCTCTTCGCTAGATTTGCGCGAGGTAATATCTATCAGCAAGCCATTCCAAAAAATGTCGCAAGACGCCGTAATTATAGGACGTGCAGCAGATTGCACCCACTTAATTTTGCCCTCTTTGGTAATAACGCGACCTTCCCATATCCAAGGTTGCAATTTATCTGCTGAAATACTAATAGATTGTTCGTAATCTGCCCGATCTTCGGGATGGATTAAGTTATAAAGCAGGGTAGGTTCTGCGTGATGTGACTTTGACTCTAACTCTAATAATTCTTGACAGCCCGAATGTGCAAATAGCAACCAACGGCAGCTATCCTCATTGCGATTTATAAGGTTAAAAATTATTCCCTGCTTGTTTGCTGGGGGGTTTTCAAATTTCAACTCTGAGGCGTGTAGTGCAATTTCCGCGTGCAGGAGATTTTCCCACGAATAATCGGAAGTTACTTGTGTTGGATACTGGCTTACTATTTCCTCAACATTTTCAACTGCTGGATTAAGAATTTGCTTAAGCCGTTCAAAAGCTGCTTCATCTTTACAGCACTCCCGTAAAGCTTGCATATAGTTTAAATCGGGAATCATGTCCCTCCTAAATAATGGATAACAATTAAGCGCTGATGGATTAGCAGAATTTGATGCATTTCCATTAGCTATTTTTTCCCACATGGCAGCCACCCTCCAATATTAGTGTTACTGTCTTCAATTTAAAATGGGCATCGCGATCGCACTTCGTTCAGTTGATTCACCCAATCGGGTGATTTTCGGATGCGATCTCAAATGCTAAAGTCAGCACGCCACAACCCTTATGACTTTAGGCATAAATCTCGCGGCGTAAAACTTAAGGAATAAGACTTAATTCATCCTTAATTGTCCATATTCCCTCATTTTCTAGCCCTTTTATATTTATGACTTCAGTCAAAGCGCTGAAGTTGCATTTTGCGTTGCTAGAGGTAAAGTGAACCAGAAGGTGGCACCTTCACCAAGGGAACTGATACAGCCAATTTGTCCGCCATGCGCTGTTATGATTTGCCGACAAAGATACAACCCTAGACCGATGCCAGTAGAGCGTCGGGCACGCGATCCCCGCACATAACGCTCGAACAGGCGATCGCACGTCTCGGGGTTCATGCCTATGCCATTATCAGCAACCGTGCAGCGAATCATCTCTTCCTCAAGAGTGGCGTTGAGGGTGAGGCTAAGTCCAGGTGGGTTGTGGTTTAAAGCATTAGTAAGCAAATTTTCAAACACTCGCCTCAGTTGCAATGGATCTGCTGTTACTAACGGTAAATTTGTAGGAACTAAATTTATCAACGTAGCTTGATTTTTCGCCAGCAGCGGTTCCATATCTTGGGCAATGTTTTGAATTAACGTACTTAGTTGTACAACTTCATAGTGGAGTTCAACACCTCGAACTTCGCTAGAGTGGGCTTCTAAAAGAGAGTTTATTAAGCCGAGTTGGTTATTACTACTCTGGATCATTCGCTCTAAAATTGAGCGAGAAAGCGGTATCGTATCCCCTGGCTTATTCAACAAGTTATTTACCACCAGAGACATTCCCATAATCGGCGTGCGAAGATCGTGGGAAACTGCATGGAGGAACTCATCTTGGAGTTCGTTTAACTCTTTAAGTTCCCTATTTCGCTCTTGAAGTTCAGCCGTGCGTTCTTCAACTTGACGTTCCAAACTTGCACTGAAATCCTGCACCTGTTGGTAAAGTTTTGCTTGCTTGATTGCTATAGCTACTTGCGTTCCTAATTGCTCGATCAATTCAATTTCAAATTGTTGCCAATCGCGAGAACCGCTACACTGATGGGCAACCAATATTCCATAAAACTGCTCGTCCAACATTATCGATACAGATAAGGAAGCTTGAATGTGATAGTAAAGCAGGTAGTCTTTTTCGAGCGGGTATCTTTCCCACTGATTTCTATCGTTGAATACCTGAATGTTTCCTTGAGAAAAAAGTGCTATTACGTGCTGTATATAAGCTTCATCGGTAATTGCTAATCCTAGCATGGACGGCCAACTATCGGTTACAGATTCCGCTACAATCTTGGCGGTTTTCTCAGTTTTCATTAAACCAATAAAAACACGATCTGCTTGCAGAAAGTGCCTGACCTCATTGACTGTAGTGTTGAGAATTTCATCCAGATCTAACGATGCGCGAATGCGGAGGGCGATCGCGCCAAGCAAGCGATCGCGCTCTGCTGCGGCACGTAATTTAATTTCAGCCTGTCGGCGTTCGGTGATGTCAATTCCTAAAGCAAACAAGAAGTTAAGTTCGCCATTTTCTTTAAAAACTGCCCTGCCCTGCCACTCTACTAACAGCTTTTGTCCACTCTTAGTAATAACATGGTTTTCTTTGGCAGGCAGTTGCTTATACTTAGAGGCACTCTCGTGGATCTGATAAACTATATAACGCTCGCTTTCTGGAATAAAATTAGAAATATAATCCTTTCCTACAACTTCATCTAGCGTATAATCAAGCGCGTGAAGCATTGCTTCATTCATCATCCTGACTTTGCCATCGTGGTTGATAGCAACATAAAATGCTGGAGAAGTTTGGACAATGGTTGTGCTGAAATCTCTTTCTCCGCGTAATTTCTCCTCCGCCTCTTTCCTGTCGGTAATGTCTTGCGTCATTACCATGCCTGCCCAGATTTCTCCGCGTTCGTTTTTAAGCGGAAGTGCGTGCAAAAGATAAGCGCGATCGCGGTATTCTACTTCCTGAACGGTTGTAGTTCCCGCGATCGCATCGCGATAAATTTTTTCTATAACTTCTACTGTTTCTGGCGGGAATGCCTCCCAAATAGTCTTTCCTTCTATTGCATCTTTAGAAAGTTCGATATCGGCTAAACCCGCACCTTCAGCAATGCGGAAGCGTAGTTCTTTATCAAATAAGAAAACTGCACCGTTGGGAAAATTTCTCGCCAGCGTGCTGTATTGCTCCTCGCTTTGGCGCAGCGCCTCAATTAAACGGCGCAACTGAGCGGTCATTTCATTAAAAGTTGTCGCTAATACGCCTAACTCGTTCCCACCTAAAGACACTATAAATGGCGTCTCTACAAACGTATCTAAATTACCATCGCTAATTTCCGCTGCTGCCCGCGTTAAACGCTGCAAAGGTAAGACGATCTGCCGGGAAAAGTACCAGCCCAACCAAGCTGCGATCGCTATCGCCACAATTAACCCTATTACCATCACTCCAACCATTCTTCGCACAGGCGCATAAGCCTCAGCCGTAGGCAATTCAACTACGACGTTCCAGCGCCCGGTGCGGATGGTAGAACTCGCTCCCACTACTTCAACACCCCTCAAACCTCGATAGGTTTTAAGGGGGCGATCGCGGTTTAATTTTGTTAATTCTTTAATAAAATTTCTATTCGATAGATCTTGCAGCTTAAACGTTTCCAGCGCTTTCCCTTTTTCAGCTATTAAAAGCTTCCGGCTGTCGATCGCATAAGCATAACCAGTCTTTCCTACTTTTATATGAAAAAGAAAACTCCACAAAAATTTTAAGTTTATCCGCGCCATTAACACACCATTTACTTCATCTTGCATATTCCGTATAGGCACGGCTAAAATTACCGTTTGCAAGCGAGTATCCGGCTCTATTTTTACGCTGCTAACAAAATCTTCCTGTTGTTTATAAGCACGTAAAAATGCTATCTTCGCATCTTCTTTATCGAAGCTGGGATTACCATAAGGTGAAACAAAAGCAACCACTTTACCATTTTTATCAAAGGTCGCCACTGTTTCATAAGCACTGTGGTGGCGCGTTAACGCTACCAAAAATCTGCCTTGAACTTCAGGCGAAAGGTCTGTTAAACCAGGCACTCTCGCTAAATAGCTAAGTTTGCGTTGCAAATCATCCAAATAAGCATTAATCTCGCCAGCAGCCGCATGGCTGCGCTCCTGTTGGGCAATTTGCACCTGTTGCACTTGTGCCTTAAAGCTTAGATAAATTAACGTCCCCGATGCGAACAACAAAGCTAAAATTACTAGCAGAACAATTCCATATCTAACCTGATTCGCAATTGAAAAAAAACGATTACCTAATAAATTAATAAGTCTATTACCTTGAGGCGAAGCACTGCTGTGCTTTCTTTTCTTCATCGTGTCTCCTTGCCCAGAAAGTTCTTTATTCTCGTTTCCAAGCTATACTTTGCGAGAGAACTTCGTTATGTATAATTTTTCTTAAGGCGAAACATCTATTTTGCCAGTCATTATATCTTCTTTAATGGAGTTAACTAATTTTTCTTCTTCTGGTGTTAGCGACCCATAAAAAGGAGCGAAGTCTTGCACTCCCTCTAGCAGACCAAACTTGTACTGCTTGCCCTCCCATCTTCCTTGCTGTACCAAAGTCGCTCCCTCCAACAATAACATTGGCACTTGCTGCACAACGCTTGTGAGGATACTATTTGAAGTCGGTTTTTCCTTATCCAAACCCTCTATAGCGTGCAGACAGCGAATTACATAAACTTCCTTGTTTTGGGCAGCTACTTTAACAACACCTGCATTACCTCTATCGGCATCTACCATTAAAACATCAGCACCAGCACTAACTTTCTTGCTGGCAATCTGTATTGCTTTGTCTTCGTCTGACCAACTGTTAAGCCACTCGATCGAAACTTGGCTCCCCGGTTTAGTTTCCTGGACTCCCCGTTTAAATAAGTTAGCCTCTTCTTGCAAAATTGGATATGGTTGACCTCCAATATAAGTAACTTTATTAGTTTTTGTTTTGAGTGCTGCAACGACGCCAGCTAGATAACCTACTTCGCCGCTGCGGAATGCCAAAGCTCCTACGTTTCTATTGTCACCTGCATAGCCGCTTACTATGGCAAATTTAATGCGAGGAAAATCTTTGGTTACTTCTAGGGCTGCATCTAAAAAATTATTTCCATGACTGATGATAAAATCAAAATTTTTATTTGCATACTGCCGGAAAAGCCTAGAAGCATCGGCAACGGCTACGTCAGCACTGTAAGCCACCTCTGCTCCAAGTTGTCTTTTAATTAACTTCATACCTTCGTAGCCGGATTGATTCCAGCCTCTATCGTTTATTGATCCAGGGAAAAGTATGGCTACTTTAAAAGCACCTGCACTTTCAGGTTTAGATGTGGGTGATGTACTCTCGCGTACTATATTGCAACCTATTAATATTAAGGTTAAAATTATTACAATTAGTTTCTTGAGAAAACGCAAATACATAATTTTATTTAGTTAAAATAACCCGCCATATGTGGCGGGCTAATTAAGTTAAAAACCCCCTTTCTCTAACAAAAAGGGTTTCTAATGTTGTGTGCTTCGTGGCTAGCCGCTAAAGCCCACCAGAAATACGGCGAGCGCTCCCGCTAATGCTACCATTGACAGCACGAACCCCGCGTTTGGGCTGCCCTTCCAAGAATAGTCTTTGTCTTTCATGTCAAGTTCCTTTTTATTAAATTTCTATTTTCTATTTTTACATTTTTTAATAAAATTTCAAGCTTAGTAATTGGTGGGTGCGATCGCGAGCGCACCTAAGAAAAGCGCGTGCGGGGCTTTGAATTATCAGATACATCGGTAGATAGATACTATCAACCCTTATTTGATTTATAATTTATCTCTAAACGCAGATAAAAAACAATTATAAAAATGCTACCTGGGCACCAAAGGCAAATTGCAGAGGCGAGGGGCTTTGAGCGGCTTATATGCTGCAAGTAATACAGGAAAATTACCCCGGAGGCTGCGGCAAAAAGATTGAGAAAAACCCCGCTCCCGATTGGCGCTCGCGGCTTCGTTTGCTCAAGGCTCTGTAGTTTCTAGTTGAGAATACTGCCTCAATCGCCCATGCGTAGTTCTAACAACGTCACAGCAAGTTCATCTAGAGCCAGCATTTGGCAGCTTCTTAGAAGCCCGCTGATTACTGTACTAACGCTGCTGGGAATTGAACTGGTATCTAGAACAGTATTCCCCATTCCCAACCCCGGCCCTATTTACATCACGGCGGTTGTTTATTGTGCCTTTAGCGGTGGTTTGCGATCGGGGCTGATTAGCGCTGCCATTACGCTGGTTTATGCAGTCTATTTCTTATCTACTCCCGGCACCCTGTTTCAATATACCCCTGACAGCCTTCAGCGGTTAATAGTACTGCTGGTGACAACACCAGCGATCGCCTTGATGGTGGGGATTTTAAAACGCCGTAACGAACTCCGCGAACAGGTAGCGCGGAATGAGGCGATCGCCAGCGAACATAAACTCCGTGAATTTATTCAGGGACTTGACGCCATAGTTTGGGAAAGAAACCCAGCCACCAGCGAATTTACCTTTGTCAGCCAGCGAGCGGTTGAAATACTTGGTTATCCCATAAAACAGTGGCTAGAAGAACCGAATTTTTGGCAGAACCACATCCATCCAGAAGATCGCGATCGCGCCACCGCCCTGTATCAGCAAGCAATATTAAACAGAGGGCGAAGTGACATTGAGTTCCGCTTCATCGCTGCTGACAATGGAGTAGTCTGGCTGCGCGACAGAATGAATGTAGTGCAGGATTCCTCTGGTTGCTTGCAACAAATTAGCGGTCTGATGGTGGACATTACCGAACGCAAGCAGGTGAAAGCGGCACTAGAGGAAAGCGAAGAGCGGCTGAAATTAGCCCTAGAAGCGGCGAGTATGGGAACTTGGGACTGGAATATGACTACCAACAGCGTTGCGTGGTCTAAGAAGCAAGAAATGCTATTTGGCCTTACTCCAGGTACATTCGACGGAACCTTCCAAGCAGTAATCGAGTGCATTCATCCTGAAAATCGGGAGCTTTGGAACCAATCACTGACACGCGCCTTGGAGGAAAAAACAGACTACAAAGATGAATTTCGCGTAGTTTGGCCTGACGGAAGCATCCACTGGATTGCAGCGCAAGGGCAATTTTTTTACGACGAAACAGGTCGTGCAATTCGCATGATTGGTGTGTGTATGGACATAAGCGATCGCAAACAAAGCGAACAGGCTATCCAAGTTCAAGAAACCCGTTTCCGCAAGCTGTTCGAGCAGTCCCCCTTAAGCATCCAGATTCTTTCACCAGATGGACGGACGCTACAAGTCAACCAAGCTTGGCAAGAACTTTGGGATCTGACTCTTGAAGAAATCCCCAACTACAACATATTGCAGGATGAGCAGTTGGTAGTTAAGGGAATAATGCCCTATATCAAGAAAGCCTTTGCTGGGGAAGCATCGGCTATTCCTGCGAACGAGTACGAACCCACGCCAACTACTCGCAAACACCGCTCTCGCTGGGTGCAGGCTTTCATCTACCCCGTTAAAGATGACGCTGGAAACATCCGCGAAGTGGTACTAACTCACGAGGATATCACCGAGCGCAAGCAAGCAGAGGAAGTAGAAGCGCGATTAATCGCATCTCTACAAGAAAGCGAACAAAGATTTCGTCTCATGGCAGATACAGCCCCCATACTGCTATGGATGTCTGGCCTAGATAAGCTCTGTTATTACTTCAATAAAGTCTGGCTGGACTTTACGGGAAGGACTTTGGAACAAGAGATGGGCAACGGCTGGGCGGAAAACGTCCATCCTGAAGATTTTCAGCGTTGTTTAGACACATACGTGAATGCGTTTGATGTCCGCCAAGAGTTCCACATGGAATACAGAATGAAACGGTTTGATGGCGAGTATCGCTGGATTTGGGATAAGGGCGTTCCCCGGTTTAATCCAGATGGTAGCTTTGTGGGTTATATCGGCTCGTGTATAGACATCAGCGATCGCAAAGCGGCTGAGGAAGAAGCACAAAATGCAAACAAGCAAATTACAAATATCCTCGAAAGCATTACCGATGCTTTTGTTAGCTCCGATATCGATTGGCGATTCACTTATGCGAACCCCCAAGCAGAGAAGCTTTTAGCCAAAACGCGCCACGAGCTTAATGGTTGTAATATCTGGGAAGTTTTTCCCGCATTAACCGATTCACAAGCTTATGCCCTAGCGCACAAAGCTTTAGCAGAACAGGTGACTCTAGAGTGTGAAGAGTTTTACCCCGAATTTGGCAAGTGGTTTGCAGTCCGCTTTTTTCCATCGTCGGATGGTCTATCAACTTACTTGCAGGACATCACCAGTCGCAAAGCCGCTGAAGATGCTTTGCGCCAGTGGGCGACAGAACTACAGAATCAGCAAGCATGGCTTGAAGATGTGATGAACCTTCTGCCTTCACCGATACTGCTGATTGAGCCTGGAACGGCGCGGGTGACTTTCGCCAATAGAGCCGCTGACGAGCTGGCTGGGGGCACATTTCCCCGGGATAAACCGGGGGAAGAGTACCACACTATTTATTACTGCACTGATGCTAAAGGCGATCGCATCCCCGATTCGCAGATGCCTGGGGTGCGGGTGGCTCGTGGCGAACGCTTGCACGGGTTTGAGATGAACTGGCACACGCCTGAAGGCATACGCCCGCTGATCGTATTTGCCGATACTCTTCCGGGGATGCACGGTCATGAAGCTACTTGTGCATTGATATTCCAAGATATTAAGGAACTCAAGAACGCGGAAGAAGCGCTGAGGCAACAGGCTGAAGAGTTAGCACAAGCGAATCGCATGAAAGACGAATTTCTAGCCACACTTTCCCACGAACTGCGATCGCCCCTCAACGCTATCTTGGGATGGACTCAGCTACTCCGCTCTCGTAAGTTTAACGAAGCTAGTACGGCAAAGGCATTGGAGACAATAGAGCGCAATGCCAGGGCACAAACGCAGCTTATTGAAGATTTGCTAGATGTCTCGCGGATTATTACAGGCAAACTCCGCCTTACCGTGCGTCCCGTCGAACTTGTTTCAGTCATTGAGGCAGCCGTCGATACCGTGCGCCCAGCCGCTGATGCTAAAGCCATTCAACTCCAGACCATTGTTAACCCTTCGGCGGGGCTGATTTCGGGCGATTCAGACCGCTTGCAACAGGTAGTTTGGAATTTGCTCACAAATGCGATCAAGTTTACGCCCCGCGGAGGCGGGGTTATAGTTCGCCTCAACCCTGGTAAATTGCACCTTGAAATTGCCGTAAGCGATACTGGCCAGGGTATTAGTGCTGATTTTCTGCCTTATGTGTTCGAGCGCTTTCGCCAAGCGGATAGCTCGATTACTAGATCTTATGGGGGACTGGGGCTTGGGTTAGCGCTTGTGCGACATATTGTGGAACTGCATGGCGGGACTGTGAGAGCAGAAAGTCCGGGGGAAGGACTTGGGGCAACTTTTACCGTAAAGCTGCCGCTTCTGGTTGCGCGATTGGAGACAACTCAGGAAGAACCGATGCATCCTACGGCTGGTAAGGCAGCAGCCTTAGACAATCTCCCGTCACTAGAAGGTTTGCGGGTGGTTGTCGCAGACGATGAAACTGATGCGCGATTCTTTCTCAGCACGGTTCTGGAACAGTGCGGGGCGACTGTGACGGCGGTATCATCTGCAAGCGAGGCACTCGAAGCGGTGCAAGAGTTGAAACCAGATGTTTTGGTGAGCGATATTGGGATGCCAAATGAGGACGGTTACTCATTGATTCGCAAGGTGCGATCGCTTCCACCAGAGCAAGGGGGGCGAATTCCGGCGGCGGCGCTGACTGCATACGCCAGACCCGAAGACCGGACGCGATCGCTACAAGCAGGTTTCCAGATACATTTGCCTAAGCCCGTTGAGCCAGCTGAACTAGCTACTGTAGTTGCAAGTCTTGCTGGAAGGATCTAACAAACCCTGTCCCATAGCGCTCTTCCATCACTAAGGGCAGAAGAAAATAAGAAATCCTGAGAATATACGGTGTCCAGAATCGCACCTCGCATTCGATTCATCAGGGCAATTAATGTGGAAAAGCTAATAGATAAATGTGAAATGGGAAAAATCTTAAGCCAAGGTTTCAGTAAATTAAAAAATTGGTAAGTTTGGATGACTAGGCGTAAATTATTGAGTAGATTTGGCCATCCCCGATCCTCGTTCCACCAATTATGATCGTGAAATTTAGCAACAACTGGATCTATTGGTTAGTTGATGTATTTACCCTGAGTATGATTCAAAACTTGAGCATGAAGACTACCCATGAGATATGCACTCATGCAATCTCCTCTCATACCAATCCCATCTCTGTCAATTAACCTTGCTGAATCCTTACGGAATTTTTTACTTAAAATTTTAATAATAAGTAAAAATAAAAAGCTGTGTTTTGTCTCTAGTTGTCCGATTTTGTCCTAAGTACTGAGTGTAGAGTTCTCAGCAATTCTTGTGCTGTGTAAGGCTTAGAAACAAAAGCTTTAACACCTGCATCCATAGCTACACCAACTCGTTCGTTTGAAGCCAATCCGCTGACAGCAATAATATTGACAAGGGGGTTAAGTTTTTTCAATATCGGGATAGTTTTTAAACCATCCATAGATGGCATCATCATATCCATCAAGACTACACTAATCTCTTTTTTATGCTGTACATACTGTGCGATCGCCTCAATCCCGTCATTCGCAACTAAAACCTTATACCCATATGTTTCTAGGGCAGCTTTAGTAACGTCACGAATTGCCACTTCATCATCCACAACCAGAATTAGTTCTCCACGCCCTGGAGGTAGTTCAACCTCTTCTGCTTGCCGCGTTTCAGTTTCTTGCACCGCTGGTAAATACACTTTAAATTGGGTTCCTTGTCCGACCTCGCTGCACACATTGATGAAACCACCGTGCTTTTTGATGATGCCATGCACCGTTGAAAGACCAAGCCCCGTCCCTTTTCCTAATTCTTTAGTTGTAAAAAATGGCTCGAAAATTCTATCCAATAGTTGACGCGGAATACCAGTTCCCGTATCAGAAATAGTAATTACAACATAAGGGCCAACTTGGGCATCAAGATTCATCTGGGTATAATTTTCATCAATCACAAGATTTTCGGCAGCAATACTAAGGGTACCCCCATTTACCATTGCATCGCGAGCATTGACAGCAAGATTCATTAATACCTGATGCAGTTGGGTAGCATCCGCACACACAGACCAAAGATCGGATTCGATGTTCATACAAACATCGATAGATTTAGGAAAGGTCTGGTAAGCAATTTGCCTGATTTCCAACAGCAGGTGTCTAACTTGAAGCTTCGTTTGCTTACCTTCGGTTCTGCGTGCAAACGAGAGCATTTGCTTGACCAATGCAGCTCCTCGTTTAGCAGTAGTTTCCTGCATTTTAAGCAGCCGTTGAGTTGCCTCGTCGGCATTGGGGAGCTTTAGCTGTAGCAGTTGGGAGACCGCCAGAATTGGCGTTAGCATATTGTTCAAATCATGGGCAATGCCGCTAGCTAGCGTACCAAGACTCTCCAGCCGCTGAACGTGGAGAAATTGCCGTTCTAGTTGTTTCTTTTGCGTAATATCAGTATTAACAACAAGGATAGATTTTGGTTGCCCTTGTTCATCGCGCATGAGCGTGCAGCGGCTTTCAACAATAATTTCTTTGCCATCCTTAGTAACTTGATTTAGCTCACCCTGCCACTTACCTGTCTCAGTAACAGTTTTTTCTATATCATCTAGTTGAGGTGAAGCGTCCTGGTCTAAAAGCTCATTGACACTCATAGTAAGGGCTTCGGCTGCCTGCCAGCCGTACAACCGCTCTGCACCTTTATTCCAAAATAAGATTTGGTTATCGAGAGCCTGAACAAAAATTGCATCGGTAGTAATGTCGAGCAGAGCTGCTTGTTCGCGAATTTTCTCCTCTGAGCGTTTACGTTCGCCGAGTTCGGTTTGAACCTGCTCGAAGAGTGTAGATTGCTGAATAGCGATCGCCAACTGTGTTGCTAAGTGCTGGAGCAAGTTAAGTTCCAATGCCTGCCACTGTCGTGGTTCCGAACAATGGTTAGCTACTAACAATCCCCATAAATTTTCCCCTTGCACAATTGGTACCACCAAGTTAGCCCTAATCTGAAATCTAGCCAGTAGATCGAGGTGGCACTTGGATAAACCTGCGGTGTAAATATCCTCAGTAGCTTGGATACGACCCTGCGTGTAACGTTCGCGGCAACTAGCTTCTACAAAAAAGGAATCTTTAACTATTGTTCCCTGTATAGCCGACCAGGTAGACGCTACAGATTCTACTGCAACTATGCCGCTCCAATCTGGCTCGAAGCGGTAAATAAACACGCGATCGGTCTGAAGAAAATGCCGTACTTCCGACACTGTAGTGCTAAGAATTTCCTCTACGTTCAACGAACGGCGGATACGTTGGGAAATTTCCGTCATCAGTCGCTCTCGCTCAACTTGCTGCCGCAATACCTCCTCTTGGCGGCGGCGATCGGCAAGTTCAGCCAACTGTTGAGTACGGCTCTGGCATTCAAACCTAACTTTCTCACGGTAGTTGCGGAAAAAGTTAGCCAATTCAGGCTCCTCAGCTAGTAAAGCACTGAGATTATCTTGCACTCGCTTATCTGCTTCATATGCAACTTCGGGGTGGGCTTCCATCCACACATGGCACGTTTTGACGTAAGCGATAAACGTGACTAGATTCTCGTAGTTCACAACCCCCAGCAGACGGCGTAGTTCAGAGCGACAATATTCAGAGCCGTCTCGTTGCATAGCAATGAATATTGAACAGTAGAGTAGGCTTTCTTCAAGTATTGAGTTTGGCTCTGGCCACAATACCAGAAGTTCGGGTTGCTCTGCCAACCTTCTTAGGTGTTCATCAACATCCATTTCGATTGGGAGAGGTGCTTCAAGCAACTGCAAAACCTCTTTTGCATTTAGCCCCAAGGGGCGCAAGGTACAACTATGGCAGACCATACAATAAGCTACTGCACAAAAGCGCGATAGGTATGCAGAAAGTTTTTCCTTGAATAGGGCTGGTAGCGGATTATTCACATACGCAGAAAGTGTTTGCTGCCATAAATTTTCCAATACCTGTGGAGTTTGTGCTGCTGGCTCGAAAAACGGGGGAATAAAACCAAATTTGGCCTCAATTTCTGCCCTAATTTGTTCGCTGTTTCGCCCTATAGTCATAGCAGAGCTAGGCTCGATTTCTTCATTAAATGCTTCGTGCATTTTCTTTCCATCCAGGTGGCAGTCAGTAGCATTCAGCGTCAACTCAGGTTTGGGACAAGGTGTAATCATAATAATTACTGGATTAACCAGCTTCAAAATTTATGGTAATAATTCAAGAATCAAATAATCAATTTAAATTAGGCTAGCCTGTTTTAAGGTTGAAGATAAAGCAGCTTAGGGTTTAGATGCTGCCAAAGATAAAAATTGATTATTATATGGCTGGTGAGAGTGACGTAAAGATTTACGTTTTTCTATAAACAAATCTAAATTTGGCATTTCTTGCCAGCAGTTAGTACAGAACCAATAAATTTGGTGATGGCGAATATGGCGTAGCAGTTGATTGGAGCAGCAAGGGCAACTATTCATAGCTTTTAGGAACTCCAATTAGTAATTAAACAGTGTTCCAACAAGGTGCTTGAATGAAAGGAAAGCTCTTCCACCGCTTTAAAGCTTTTTAGGGGTATTGGTTCCAAACAAGCCAAGTTGTTCAGCTTGAGTGAATGCCTGACCCAAACTCACGCCTTGGTGCGTAGCAATATGCATAAGCGCGATCGCAGCAGAACGCATAGAATTGTTGCAATGCACTAAAGCTGGTTTTGATAATTCATCAATTTTCTGGAGAACTTGAGCTGCTACTTCATCGTTTATTCCCTCAACCTTAATAGGGACATTGATGTAGTACAGTCCTAAAGCTTCAATTTCTTGCTGTTCGTTACTTAGAAAACCTTCCTCATCAGGCGATCGCAAGTTCACTACCGACTTGAAGCCTTGCTGAGTAATCTGTGGCAACTGATCTGATGTAAGCTGTCCGGCGATCGCCAAATCATCGTTAATCTTCCTGATTGTCTTCATAAGTGTGCCTTTAACGGTCGTTTAAACAACCAACTCTATTTGCAGAGGCTAAGGAAGCTGGAATGCAACCTTCGTCCTACAGTTCTAGTTGTAGGGCAACAATTTGAGGAAGTTGTGAGGATATGGGTTTTGTTCTACTTTTCCAAGATCCAGCCCAAGGCTTGTGCTATTTGATTAGCTAGTTCTAGAGGATTGAAAGGTTTGGCGATCGCAGCCTTCATCCCCAACTGAGCATAGCGGCGGCGGTCAGAAGCCTGTACCTTAGCAGTCAGCAAAATCACAGGAATATGCTGGGTAGCCGGGTTAGCCTGTAACTTCTCAAAAGTAGTCAGCCCATCCATATCCGGCATCATCACATCGAGAAGAATAGCATCCGGTTGCTCAGTCTCCGCCTTAAGCAAACCTTCCCGACCCGAACCAGCAGTCAGAACTTCCCAGCCTGCTGTCGTCTCCAGACAAATCTGAGCGACTTCCTGAATATACTGTTCGTTATCAATGACCAAAATTCGTTTGGTTGTCATCGCTGCCATCCTGCCTGCATTTCTGGGTCATGCCCTGGAGTATTTCCATCACCCGTTGCTCAAATTCTTGCATCGTCACGCGGCTCTTAGTCAAGAACTCCGTCTGTCCCAGCCTGAGACGATTTCGATCTGCATCCTCCAACTCCTGAGCTGAATATATTACCACCGGGACTTTGTGCAGGCAGTTGTGCTTAGAAAGCCACTCTACAACCGTAAACCCATCTCCATCAGGCAATACCAAGTCCAGAATCAGCAAATCGGGTTTGACTTGCTGGCTAAGCCGAATTGCCTCCCGTCCAGTCTGAGCATAAAAGGTTTCAATGTCATGACGCTCCAACAAGGTGATAATTACTTGGGCAAGGTTGGTGTCGTCTTCTACGATAAGTATGCGGGCTGGCTTGTAGGGCGTCGCTAACGCTTGCTTGAGGGAGCCAAATAATGCTCCTTCATCCAGAGGCTTATCTACCCAATTGACAAAGCTGCCATCAGGAAGATCGCTCTCTGTTTGAGAGTAGACACTACAGATAACAATAGGAATCTCCTTAGTATCCTCTCGTTCCTTAAGAACCGTCATCACTTCCCAGCCATTCATCCCCGGCATCAGCAGATCGAGCAAAATAACATCAGGATGTAACATAGCTGCCTGCTCCACTGCCTCCTGACCCGAAGCCACAGTAACCACGCGGTAGTTTTGGTGTTGTAGCATGGATTCCAAGACGGTGCATATTGAGGGGTCATCATCGCAGACTAAGACTAAAGGCTGATTTGAAGCGATCGCCTCTGAAGCTGGTTCTTCTAGCAATATAGGTAAGGTGAAATAGAAAGTACTGCCCTCACCCAAGCTACTTTCAAGCCAGATGCGACCTCCATGCTGTTGCACGATACTGCGACAAATTGCCAAACCCAAACCAGTACCGTCATGGTGGCGCGAATCGGAAGCATCAACCTGTTGAAAGCGCTCAAACACAGTTTCGAGCTTATCGGCGGGAATGCCTCGCCCTTGGTCTTTCACTTGAAAAGTTATGTAGGGAATTGCGAATTGGGAATTGAGAAGTAGGGATTGGCTAGAGATATCATCCCCCAATTCAGCACTTAAGCAAACCACACCGCCCGCAGGAGAAAATTTAATCGCATTACTCAGCAGGTTAGTAAAAGTTTGGATAAGGCGGTCAGGATCGGCCCACAGCCGTGCGGATACGGGTTCAACAGTAAGATTTACGCCACAACGCTCTGCCATTGCTTGCATAACATTAGCGGCTTCCGTCATTAGCTCTGCTGCATCGCAATCCTGTTTCGCCATCGTCACCTTACCCGACTCGATGCGCTCAATGTCTAGGATGTCGTTGATTAAGCGTATTAAGCGCTCGGTGCTATCGACTGCAATTTCTAAGAGACGCTTACCCCGTTCCGATTCAACACTCAGCAATCCACTGTTGAGCATAACCAGAGAACCATGAATCGAAGTCAAAGGCGTGCGGAGTTCGTGACTGACAACTGAGACAAACTCATCTTTCATCCGCTCTACCAACCGACGCTCAGTGATATCCTTAAACGTCACAACAGCTCCCACGATGACACCTTGTTCTCGAATTGGGGTACTGACGTACTCGACTGGGAAACTCGCACTATTCTTACGCCAAAAGGCTTCATCCGCCACTTGATGAACAGTACCATCTCGGAGCGATGCAGCGATGGGAGATGCTTCAAAGGGATATTGTTCCCCGTCAGCTGTTGAGTGGGGCAAGATGAGGGAGATGGACTGACCGATAAGTTCTGAGACTTGGTATTCCAGCAATCTTACTGCTGCTGGATTAACAAAGGTGATGTTTCCCGCCAAGTCTAATCCGCACAGTCCTTCGCCTACTGAGTTTAAAATCAGCTCATTTTGGCGGCTTAATCGTTCCATTGCCTTCTGGGCTTGTTTGCGGTCTGTGATGTCCCGCCCTACGGATTGAAATTCAACAAAGCTGCCTTGCTCGTCAAATATAGCCCGGTTAATCCATTGCATCCAGCGAACTTCTCCAGCAAGTACTACCCGATGCTCAAGAGTCCCTACGGGATTTTCTAATTTTAAGGAGTCGAGTAGTTGCTTAATTTTTTCCAGATCTTCTGGAAATATGAAATGTTTGTAGCGATCGCCGATAAGTTCTGAGCGCGACTGCCCAAAATAGCGGCAGTATGCTTCATTAATAAAGGTAAGCGTACCATCTATCTGAAACCGAGCAATGAGTTCCGTCTGATCCTCAACAATGGCACGATAGCGCTCTTGGGATTGTTGCAGTGCTGCTTCTGCGTGTTTGCGCTCTTCAAGTTCAATGCGAAGCCGATCGTTGAGGCTCACTAACTCGGCTGTACGCTCTGCTACCCGCATTTCTAGCTCATTTTTAGCTTTACGCAACTCCTCTTCCGCCTGCTTACGAGCAGTGATGTCGTTACGAATTGCCACATACTGATAGGGTGTTCCTTCAGCATTTAATACAGGAACGATGGTTGTATCCACCCAGTAAAACGTTCCGTCTTTAGCGCGGTTCTTGACTTCACCTTTCCAGACTCGTTTACTCGTAATGGTCGCCCACATTTGTTGAAAAAATTCTTGCGGGTGGGAACCGGAATTGATAATGCGGTGGTTTTGTCCTATAAGTTCTTCTCTGGAGTATTTGGAGATATTGCAAAACTTATCGTTGACGTAGTTAATAGTTCCATTGCCATCTGCGATCGCTACTATTGAAGATTCGTCTAAGGCAAACTTGATATCTGCCAATTCTTTAAGTGACTCTTGCAGTTCCTGTTCTGCACGCTTGCGTGAAATGATTTCATTTATTAATTCCTCGTTAGCTAAAGTAAGTTCAGCAGTACGTTCTTTAACCCTTATTTCTAATTGATCGTTAGCCTTTTGCAAGCTATCTTCTGCTCGCTGGCGTTCAGCAATCTGATGTAGCAGTTCTTGGTTAGTCGCCTCTATCTGCGTCGGACTGGGAAGAGCAAGGGCTTGAGGGACTAAGGACACCAGCTCAATCGCTGTATACACAGACGCGATCGCAGTTATGGCTTTGATAGACCCTGACAACCAATAAATCGGATGCCAAAGCGTCCAAATTTCCATTAAATGTGTAGTACCGCAGGCAATAATAAAAGTGCCAAACAACCAAAATATCCAGTGGAAGGGCACATCAACGCGCTTGCGAACAAAATAGAGTAGGGTTAGTGGGATTGAGTAATATGCAAGCGCGATCAGAGCATCGGAGATGATATGCAGCCCTACTAACTCTGGCTTCCAGAGGTAGCAATGTCCGTGAGGGATAAAGAAATCGGAAGCAAAAAGATTCTTAAAAAAATCAACCACAAAACTCACCTTTTTTTATACTAAATACTGCTCTGAGTACATTGTTGCGCTAGTGTGTTAGCGCCTAATATATAGGCGTAAGTGTGGAGTCTAACGTTCGTGTTAGACCTCACACGGTTGTAAGAACAATTTTTATCGTAGCTCTATACTCGCTTTCTGTAGAGCATCGTCTATAGGATGGTATCGCCAGAAAATTTTAGCTATCTTATAGGCAAAGGAAGTTTGTTGAATATAAAACTTCCTTTCTGAATTTGATCTTTCAATTTTAGGCAAAGGAATTAGATACCGACCACCATCACAGCTTACAAACCTTTCTTTATGAATAATTGTCTCGAAATATCTAAGTTCAACTTCAAAGCTATGAGCGCTAGTATCAGGAAAGCAAGCTGACCACGGTTCAGGAGCAAAAGGCTCGTTAATCTGCTTATCTTGACGAACTGTAAACTCTGGAAACTGCTTATGATAAAGTTGGGTATCCTCATTAATGCTTCCCCAATCTTTAAAATCATTTAACAGTAGCTTCATTCTCTCTAAAGGCGGCAGTAATAATCCAAAGCGTTCACGCCACATTAATTCAATTTGTGCTTCAGATGCTGACCCTTTAAGCGGAGTATTCGTATCACTTAGGCGCGTATAAATAACTCCTGCACGTATTGTTTTGCCTTGATAAGTTTTATCTTCAACGAGAAAGAAAGGTTTATCTGGTCGGTTTTTAATGATTAAAATATCAATTTCAAGGCTAGATTGATATTTGATAGTTTGAAGGCTGATGGTGGGAATGCGATTAAAATTGCTTTGACTAAGAAAGTCTTGAATATCAGCGTTCTCCTTGCGCTTAGAATCAGATTGCACACCTACGATAGTCTTATCATCTGCAACACCAAAAACTAGATACCTATCTCCTTCTACATACGAATTCGCAAAACAGATAATGTCGTGAAGCAGGTCAATTTTGTTCTCATGGAACTCACGCTTGAAGTCAAGACTTTCAGATTCTGCTTGACTTAGTAGATCCTCTAGATTAACCACAACATCCTCTTAAATAACGAGCTAGACGACGGTTCTCACTACTTGAGTTTCCTGAGCGATCGCACCATAAGCAGCAGGCGTGTTCATAATTGCTTAGATTTTGTCTAAGACCCACATTCTAAATTTGTTTCAACTCGAAGCTTTGCCTACTAACTTCATATTGATTCGCACCTTAACACGCGATCGCGCCCAACTGTTTTGGCTTGATAAAGTGCGGCGTCTGCCGATCGATACAAAGATTGCACTTCAGTACCATCTTCAGGATACTGCGCTACACCCGCGCTGAACGTTACCCGAAACTTGGTATGGTCGGTGGCAGTAAATTCCTCTAAGTGCAGAGTTTCTAGCACATCCATCAATCTTTGTTGCCCATCAAATTTTGTCATTCCGTACATACCAATGACAAATTCATCTCCACCCCAACGCGATACAACATCTTCCCCGCGAAGCGATCGCGAAGCGCTGCTGCGAAGCGCAGATCGCAACAGCAGTTCTCCCACTCGGCGTAACACCGCATCTCCCGTCGCATGACCGTAGCGCTCGTTAATTTCCTTAAAACGATCCAAATCTAGGATAGCGAGGCATAGAGGTTGAGCTTGATGTTGAGCCTTGCTCAGGAACTTATCTAAGTCTTGGGTTGACTTGCGACGGTTGGACACTCGCGTAAGCGGGTCTGTTTCTGCTAGACTCCGCAGGAGCTTGATTCTCTCCAGGCGGTTGATAATCCGCGTGACCAATTCTGGCCCAACAATCGGCTTGCTCACAAAGTCATCAGCACCTATAGAAAACACCTGATTCACGGTATCGGCATCGGTGTAAGCGGTCAGAAACAAAATTGGCAATCCCCCCCACTGGCAATCGTTACGCACCACCCGGCACAGTTCTACGCCGCTTACTTGGGGCATCTTGATATCCAAAATCAGTAGATCTGGCTGAGTAGCTTCCAGAGTTTCCCAAAACCGCTGTGGGTCATCAAGCGTCGTTACCTTAATACCCCAAGGCTCAAGTAATCTCCGCAGAGTAGCAAGAATCTGCGGATCGTCATCCACAACCATCACCCTCGCTTGGGTTGAGCTTACCTGTTGCAGCACCTCACTAACTGCCTCTAGCACTTGAGCGGGTGATACTGTTTTCTGTAGAAAGGCACGTCCGCCCAACCGAGCAGCTTCTATCCGAGTCGTTAAACTATCTTCGGTTGTGAAGACTAAAACGGGTACGGGTGGTGTCTGCTTGCTTAGTTCTGCTAGTAGCGTCAAGCTATCTTCAGTGGTTCTGGAAACCGAGAGGTCAAGCAGCACGACATTAGGATGTTTCTGAGCGATCGCCTTTCTAGCTTCAGATAAATTCGTCGCTATTTCTGCGCGTATTCCTTGAATATCCGCTGCGTTAACTAATTCGAGGGTAAGAGCGCGATCGCCATCGACCACCAATAATAAAGGTCGTTCATCCTTATGCGTCTCCGTCGTGGAAACATATTTTTCTGGAGGAAGCTCGATTTCTTGGCGCAACGCTCCCACCAGTTTACGGAGTTGTTTGACCTCTTTTTGGCTAAATTCATTTTGAAATAAGCGTTCAATCTTGCGAGCTAACTGCGAACCTTTAGTAAAACCAAAAGTGCCCAATCCGCCAGCCAAGGTATGAGCTTCGCTTTCGGCGCGATCGCGTAATTCCCGATCCAGTGTCTCGTTCGACAGCGCGGTAGTAGCTTGCTCAATGACCGATACTTGCTCGCTAATCTTGCCCTTAAATCGCTCCCAGATCCCAGCTAACGCCGAGAGCGTCTGCTGCCGAGTTTTCTCGGTTGTCTCTGGAGAAGTTGGCGGCAATTCAATAACTTCTAAGGGTTTTAAGCGATAACCAATCCCATAAACCGTCTCAATTAGGTCGGTCGGAGCGCCCGCTGCTTTCAACTTCTGCCGCAAACCCTTAATGTGAGTTCTAACCGCTTCCTCTCCAGGAGTTTCCTCATACGACCACAGGTGTTCGAGAATCATCCCGCAGCTAAACACGCGGCGATTGTTTCTTAGAAGGAGTTCCAAGAGAGAATACTCCTTTGGCGTCACCTGTATAGGGCGCGTTCCATAACTGACTTCACAGCTAGTAGGATCGAGCCGCAACTCTCCCCACTCCAGCACAGGTAGCGAAGTCGAACTACCCCGGCGCAATAATGCCCGAACGCGAGCCACCAATTCTTCTGGCTCAAAGGGTTTGACTACATAATCGTCTGCACCTGCATCTAACCCAACAACTTTATCGTGGCTGCTGTCTCGGCCAGTCAGCAATAGAATCGGCATTTGATAGCCAGATTGTCGCAGTCGCTGGCAAAGGCTTATACCATCTAGCTTGGGTAATACAACATCAAGCATTACCAAGTCATACGCAAAGGCTTCCACTAGCGCCCAACCCGCTTGACCATCGGTTGCGACTTCAACAGCATAGTTTTGGTTGGATAGGACTGTAACGAGCGCTTTGGCAGCCAACTCGTCATCCTCTACGATGAGAATCCTCATGGTGGATAGCTTATTGAGCGATTATCAGGATTTATGTGTTAAATATTTGACGGGCTAACAAGCAGGCTAAATAGGAAAGTCGATCGGAACCCCTAACCCGAACACCCTTTTGAAATAGGGTAGCTTATGTAAGCTGGCCTGTGGAAATTGCTCGGCTTTCTTAGGTTGCCTTGCTGAAGTGGTGGATTTTAAAGCGAACCTGTGGAAGTCAAGTAAATAATTTAGAAATTGCCAGTTTCTGGGCGGGCTGAAATGGTTGCAAAGCTTGGAGATAAACTCCAAATATAAACAAACTTGGCGATACTAATGACTCAGGTTGTAATTGTTGGGGCTGGGCCTGCGGGGGCAACGCTTGCACTAATTCTCGTGCAACGCGGGATTGCGGTCAAACTGGTTGAAGCATCCCGCACCTTCGGGCGAGTATTTCGCGGTGAAGGACTAATGCCAAGCGGACTGGATGCGCTTAAACAAATGGGATTATCATCTTTGCTCGAACGCATACCCCATCGAGCTTTGGATGCCTGGGAATTTACGGTCGAAAACCGATTTTTATTTAGAGTGGATGAACCAATCGAATCGGGGGGTCAGCCTTGTACTCTTGTTTCACAGCCAGCCCTTCTTCAAGCGTTGATCGATGAGGCAAGCGTTTACGCCAATTTTGAATTTGTGCAGGGTAATACCGTGCAAGATTTGCTGTGGAGCGATCGCCGGGTTGTTGGCGTGAAGCTGGGCGATGGTCGAGAACTGGCTGCCACTCTCGTCATTGGAGCAGATGGCCGTAACTCAACTGTTCGTCAGCGAGCCAACTTATCCCTAGAACAACAATCCCATAACTTTGACATTCTTTGGTTCAAATTGGCAGATAGTCCCAAGTTTGAGTCCGAAAATGTCTTTTATTCCATTCTTCAAGATCGCCACGCCTTCGGACTGTTTCAAAGTTCCGAGGGAAATCTTCAGATAGGTTGGGCGCTGCATGAAGACGATTCGAGCGACTGGAAGCAAGTCAATTGGCCTGAAATGTTGGCGTCTAATTCACCCCCTTGGTTGGCCGAACATATCCGCACCCATGCAGACACGATTGAGCGACCCGTGTTGTTGTCTGTTGTGGTTGGTAGATGCCCTTCGTGGTGGACATCAGGCTTACTCCTCTTGGGCGATGCGGCTCATCCGATGTCGCCAATTCGCGCTCAAGGTATCAACATGGCGTTCCGGGATGTCATTGTTGCAGCAAATAATTTAGTCCCCCTATTGCGAGAGGGGGTAGGAGATGCAGCGATAGACGTTGTGTTGCCAAAGATTCAAGCAGAGCGATCGCCGGAAATTATTCGAGTACAGCAGCTTCAGAGTCAAGAAGCGGCTCAGGCGGAACTATTAGGTAAAAGTGCTTTACTCAGATGGGGGGCGAGTCAGCTAGCTCCTTTAGTTCGTCAACCTATTCGCCAGTCTTGGTTGCATCGACAGCGCCAGTTGCGTCAAGGAGTAACGCCGATTAAGTTAACAGTCTAATTTGGTTATTTTTTGGCTCATTAGCTAGAAAGTGGGAAGCCAGCCGCCAAAATCCAACCGAAGAAAAGAGCGCTGGCGATCGCAGAAATCCACGCTTCATCAATTAATGCAACCACCATTGAGAGAACGGCAATCAAAGGCGGAAACAGGGGCAATAATAAAAACATGAAACCCAATTGGGGCAAGAAGTTCAGAGTCAACAAAAAGCCACCAATCAAAATCGCACTCTGAGCAAACCACCAGCCAACGCGCTCTCCCCTCCCACTGCCTTGTTGTGCGATACCCGATGCTAAAAACCAGGGTAAACAGGCGGCAGATAATGGCAGCCAGAGTTTTAGCCGTGTTGGAATCAACCACCATTGCAGCCAGACAACCTGTGCCATTGCACCAAATGCCATCCACAAAAACGCGAATAGTATCAAGCCCAATCCAACTGTCCGGAAGGTGGGACGAGGTAGACGAGCCAGTAATGCCAGCCAGGTTACGCCTGCAACGACAAACCAGACTCCGACAGCTCCGCCCACCTGCACGCCGCCCAAGCTTTGTACTTGTATACTTCGAGCTAGGAGAATTAGCGCGATCGCTCCTGCTATCGGTGCAAGCAACAGTCCCCCCCACCGTTTAGCCGAGTGGATTTTCATCCCGTCAGTCTCGATCCAAGTGGCAATACTAGGCGCAATTGATGCCAATAGCAGCAACCAACCCAGAAGATGCAAACCGTACCATCCCATGCGGCGATCTACATAATCACTGGAACTAGACTGGTTGAATGTGCCATTGAGCCAGCGCAAAGCAGCTTGATGGCTGACATCGCTAAACAAAATCGTGATATGTTCCACATTCGGCACTACCACGAGTTCTCGCGCAGTTCCGGCGGCAAAGTTAGCATTTGTCTCGCCGCCAGCAGCCAGCAATCGTTGAGCATTAGAGATAAATCTGCCTTCCCAACTGCCTGCTTGAAGTTGTAGGTTATGGGGAGCTTGGGGGGTGATAGATGCGCCAGTGGGAGAAACAGCGATGGTCGCGGCAAAGCGGTCAACTTGCTCAATTCCGGCAGACATAACTATTCCACTGCCCATTGAGTGCCCTAGTAGCGCCAGACGGGAGCGGTCAACTTCTGGCTGCTCTAGCAGGGCATCCAAAGCCACATTCAAGTTTTGCTTTAACTGATAGCCTTCTAAAGAGTTGGGGTTTGCTCCATGCCCGTTAAAGTCCCACAGCATCACGGCATAGCCTGCACGAGCAAGTACGTGACCGTAGCCCAGCATCAACTGTTTAGAACCTGCATAACCATGAGCGATGAGAACGCCAGGGGCAGCCTTTGCTTGTTGGGGAGCGAGATATACCAGAGGAATGGTCTCGCGTTCAAAGGAGCGCACGACCAGTCCACTTCTAGCAAAGGTAATTCCCCACCACGAAAGTCCGATCAGAAAGATTGATAGAAGTAAGAGCGATCGCCGTAGACGCTTCAATGTAATTTCCCAATTCTAAATTGGCTTGACACTATACTATTTACCAGGATAAGTGCGTTGGCGTATAGCAGAAGATAATGCTGAATTAATGCGAAGACTAATCCAATAATGCTATTAACGAATTTGCCAAAAGCTATAAGCTAAAAATTTAAAGTCTTGGCAAGACTGCATCGTCTATAGCAATCCTAAACCAGTTGTGAAATCTCTTTGCCACTCTTTCCTTCGCGCTCTAACGCGCTGACGCGCTTCGCTCCGCTGGTGCGTCTTCGCGGTTCGTCATTTTTTTTACAAATCAAATATGACTGCTATATAACTGGTTGAGAATAGCAAAAATTGCATTCATGCAGTCATACTAAGAGCGTTGCCAACCAGGAAAAAAAGTATGGAAAAAGCTACATTTGCAGCAGGCTGTTTTTGGAAAGTAGAAGACTCCTTCCGTTATCTCAAAGGCGTTCTATCAACAGCAGTAGGTTACACCGGAGGACATTGGCCTCACCCTTGCTATTTAGACGTATGTGCTAGGGTTACGGGTCATGCTGAAGCCGTACAGCTTGAGTATGACCCCAGGCAGGTTAGCTATGAAGAACTATTGGATGTATTTTGGAATTGTCACGATCCTACGCAATTCAACCGACAAGGGCCAGACCGAGGAGAACAATACAGATCGGTAATTTTCTGCCACACTCAAGAGCAATTCGAGGCTGCCAGCAATTCTAAGGAAAAGTTGCGGCAGTCGGGCAAGTACGAACAGGAAATCGTGACGAAAATTCAACCAGCTAGCGAGTTCTATCTAGCAGAGGAGGAGCATCAACAGTATTTAGAGAAGAAACGGCGGAAGTTAAAACAAATAGAAGCATAGAAGCTGAAAAATCGGAATGGTTAATTTTGAATAATGAAGCGAATAGCCTGCGCGATCGCTCCACTTGCATTCCGAAATTCAAGCTTTCTTAAATTCGCCGCTACGCCAAAACGCTTAAGTCCAGTAGAGGATTTTACCGTTAGGAAAGCGCTTGGCAATTTCACCCTCAAAAAAGCGACGCAATGCCTTCATCGTATCAGCATCATAGACGTACTTGATGCCGCCAAACTTATTCCGCTTGACACTGCGATTTTCCTCATCCATGTCTAGCTTGCTATGAGGATACCACTGCGTCAGCACTTCCTTAGAACCGGGAGTAAAACGGTGAGAAATTAGCTCAAACGTTAAATCGCAGTCGAAATCTAAAGCAGCACTAATAGCGTCAAAAAGTTGACTGTAATGCAACTCCCACTCTTCAATGGGCATAATTGGCGCTATCACTATACCAACTGGATAACCCCCGCCTCCTTCTTTGGGGGGTAAAGCTAATTTTCGCAATGCTTGCAGTCGGGAAGTAACGGATGCAGTACCACCCTCAAAGCGCCCAGAAATAGGAGCTGCATTCACGCTTATCCGGCAACGAGTACCATTGTTATGAGGCAAAGAAAGTAACTCGTCTACACCGTCGAACTTCGACACCCAGCGCAACTGAGCGCGATCGCGAGTACCGAAGTAGCGAATGCACTCTGCTAAACTACCCGTAAGATGCTCGATCCCAAGCGGATCGGTATAGCAACTCACCTCAAATGTGGTCGTCTTCTCAGAACTTTCGTAAGCAGCTAAGTTATCTAAAATCTGCGGTAAGTTAGCGAATACTCGAATCACGGGTGGCCCCTGAAGGCTACCTGCTAGATAACAATATTGACAGTGGGCCGGACAACCCTCAGCAATATGGAATTGCCAATCAGCAGAAGGTGGAATAGGACTCAGCTTGAAACTGCTAGGGGGTGCGGTTACAACTGCCAGGGTGCGCTTGGAAATATCGTAGGTTTCGCGCTCAGTTTCTCCGCGCAGTCCGCTAAGGCGGTTTCGCGAGAGTTCTTCGACAGGTAGGTTGAGCGATCGCACTCGTGCCAAAATTTGCTGTCCCCAAGGCTCGTCTAAAGCAGCAGGGGTGAATACAACTCGCTCTGGCATCCACAAACGCGCTTTGTGGGTGCTTGACTCTGATGAAATCGTAGGATCGGCGATCGCATTTAATGACGACAAAATCATTTCTCCACATTTCAATCTATTTTTATTTTTACTCATTTCCCTAAGCCTAAAACGCTTTAGGCAGAGGGGATATTACGCTATTACAGGTATGGTTTATCCTATGGGCAAGTTCTGCTTTTGTTGCACTGCTAATTTTTAAAATTTCCTATAAATAAATTTTTATTTACTTCTATCGGTAGAAGTTTTATTTTTATTTTTGAGTATTCCTTATTGCCGATATTGAATAATTACGCTTTGCGAGCGCTAGCACAATTATGGCGTCTAGTTCCTGTTAATTCAGGCTCTACATCTTATTGATTTCAATTATTTATCTAATTTATAGAATTTCTATTAAAATCCTCAGAGCAAAAGTTAACGAAATTATTTTACAGAAAAAGTATAATTTTTTAGTAGTCTACCTGTTTTAATAAACAGGGTGGGTAAATAATGAACTATGGACGAATTCGCAGGCGATCGCTAACGTCCAATCCCAGTAAAATCATCTGTGACGACCGCCTTCTAAACAGATTTGCGGCTTAAAATTGTGCGATGGCGCGGGTCGCTGGCTACCGTCGCGATATACTCAAATCCTACAGTCTGCATTGCTGCTTCCACATTAAAGGTGTAGAAGTCATCCGACCAAGGTTCTGTACTTTTCATTAAGGTGAAGAGAACGGGCGGAAGGTTTTGAATAACCGGGGACTGCGGGTTGTTATCTACCACTGCCAAATAACCGCCGGGACGGAGCAACCGCAGCGCTTCGTGGAAAATGGCTTCTGTTGCATGGTGGGGTAGTTCGTGGATGACGAACTGGAGGGTCACTAAATCAAAAGAGCGATCGCCTAATCCTGTTTCCTCTCCTTTAGCGTGAATCCATTGGGCAATTTCACCGTTCGCATCTCGCTGTTTAGCAACCGCCAGCATATAAGGCGATAAGTCTAAGCCAACGGTGCGGACGGGAATGTTTTGAGTTTTTTGGTAATAGCGATGCAGCGCCAACGTTGAGATCCCAACCGAACAACCGATGTCGAGAATATCCTGCACTGGCTGGGAAATATGCGTAGCCAGAACTTGATGGAAACTACCGCGTAACCTTGCTTGAGCCTCTTGCCAGGTGAGTTGTTCGTTAGGCCATACCCGGAGTCCCATCGCGTGGGTTGCTGATTCGGCTTCAAATGCTGCATCCCAGCACAGGTTGCCTTCCTCGTAAGCATGGAATGGTACGTGGTAATAGTCGGGATAAATGACATCTGGATTTGTCATCAGCGCTAGCTGCTGCTGAATTCCGGATGATTGCAGTTTTTCGTAGTTCTCGCGCCAGGAAATGCCATTTTTCTCGGCTGTCTTAATCAGCACCTGTCTTGCCTGTTGTTTCATCACGGCATAGATCGGCTTGGTCTGAATTAGGACGTTAACGAAGCGGGAAAGGAGATCGTCGCCCGCCCAAGCGGGTTTACTCTGATGATCGATCACGGTACAGCTATCAAATCGGGACAATCCTCATTGTATAGAGCTATGACTGTATCAAAGACTAGGAGAGGAGGGAGTTAATGCCAATGCAATTGAAGCAGGCAGGCAAGTTGCTGTTCTCACTTTCATTTTGGGTCAATCTTCTGGCTGGTAGCGTGGCGATCGCTATGCTTGCGTGCTACGCGAGTCCGTTTTGGTGGGCCTTAGCGATGCTGGAACATTTCCGGTCGCAATACTGCCTGGTTCTTACGGTTGCCCTATTTGTCGGGCTAATTTCTCGTAAGCCTTGGCGAATGACACCCTGGAGTTTGCTGTGGACAATTCTCCTGTTCGCGAACGCTAGCTTGCTGTTGCCAGTATTTGTCGGATCTGTTCAGAGTGCAGAGGATGCAACTAGCGTTGCAGCTAGTCCTCCCACTCTGCTGCGAGTGCTTCATACTACGCTGAATCGCGACAATACTGATATTACCAAAGCTATTGAATACATCAATCAGCAGGCTCCAGACATCGTTTCGTTAGTGGAAGTCACCCCTCAATCTTTACCTCAGTTTCAAGTAGGTTTAGCAGGCTATCAACTGGTAATTGGGGAACCTCGAACTAATAGTCATGGCAGTGCTTGGTTCGTGTCTAAGCAACCGTCAAGCTCAGTCACAATACAAGAATCAGAAGTAATTCACTTACCTGCGAATAGCGATCGCCCTCTGGTTAGGGTAACGATCGCTATTGCCGGAAAAACCATTGAGCTGCTTTGTTTTCATGCAATTCGTCCCCGCGATGCTAATACTGTGAATTATCAGCAGGTGGAGTTTGCAGCGCTTGCCAAATGGAGTCAAAATTTGCGCCAGAACGGGCAGCATAATATCATCGCTATTGGCGATTTCAACAGTACGCCTTGGTACGGAGCATTCCGAAAACTACTGCACGACAGCGAACTAATTAACTCGCAAAATGGGTTTGGGTTGCAACCTACCTGGCATAGCGGTCTACCAGCCTTGCTGAGGCTGCCCATAGATCATTGCTTGCACAGCCGTTCTTTTATTACAGTAGATCGGAGTATAGGCCCGAACGTTGGCTCAGATCACTTACCGTTGCTAGTTGCCTTGCGCTTTTGATGGGGATTTAGTACTTTACCGCTAAAGCGCGATGTTGTCGGTTGCGTTTTGCGATTGACTATCTTAAACAAGTTAGTCAAGGTGTATTTAATTTAACTACCGAGCGGGTATTAGCGCTTCTGCCTACAACCCTTGGGTGCAATGTTATTTATGAATGGTTGCATCTAAATACCTTGGTTATTTAACCCAAATCTGGCGAGCTTTTTCAACTACAACTCAAATTTTTGAGTTATTGAATTTAAAGTAATGGCGGTAAAGAAGCACCAAATATCTGTAGCGTGGACAATACGCACCTTTTTTGTGGGTAATATGTGGTTAATTACAGTTTTAATTAATTAAAATCATGCTATTAATTCTTTAATGACTAGATGTATGGTTTAATATCACTTTCAAGAAATATGCCTATCAATAAAATTTATTGCTTTAGAGCAAACTACGAGCTTTCCACTAAATTCGAGGAGCGCCTAGCTCCCGCTTGGCTATCTTTGGAAACTGATAGCCAAGGATACAAGATATCAACCATTCCCGAAGTAGCGTCAGTAGCGCGAGTGTTGGGGAATTTAGAAATAGAAGAAGACACTGCTGATGAATGGATAGACTACTTGGAAAGCTTGGGACTTAAGGGTGTGTGCCAAGTTGCTTGTGAAGAGTGGTTTGAAGATAGAGGATATTCGTAAATTGTTGCCATCAAAAAAGACGCGATCGCACTTAGATTCAGGTTGACATAAGCAAACACAGTAAAAATTTAATTAGTAAAATAAACAGCAAAATTTAAATGCTTTAAGCAAGGCTTGTATCTATATCCAAAACGTTATCTAGCTTCCTTAACTTCTTACCGTGTAGACAACAGTCCGCTCATTGGTGCAATTCCCGATAAGCTATTACTGGAATTAGATAAGCTTTGGGTTGGCACTGGTAACGGTTCTGTCAGTTGCAATTGTCAGCACCCGATAACCCTGATAGTTATAACTGCTGGCGATTTGCCATCAGCGCAGAACTACCAACCGGGAAAGTGCTACTCTACAGCGCGTTGTCGAACGAGACGCCTGCTGCTACTCTCGATGCAACTGCTGGAAAAATTGTTGAAGTGCTTTGGCTTTTGTGCGAGGATTCGATCGAGTATGCGAGTGTCAGCTTGGTGGTGCTACTGGCATTGGGACTCTAAGGCGCAATGCTAGCGGTGGCATCAACTTCAATCCTATAGGAGGCGACTTAAAGTTACTGAAGCTGTCGAAGACTTCTACTAGCGCGAAGTATTATTCTGGCTGGGTTGACGATGCTCAAATTAATCCTTACCCAACGGTTGTTCCGCAAGAACGTCCAAAAAATCCTCAACCCAATCCCCTCAAATCTGCGGCTGCAACAATTGCAGGCAAGTAGCTCAAATTCAATAGGTATAAATGAGTGAGATGCTTATACTTGGGCGGTCAAAGTATATTTTAAAAAAATTTGGACGGAGTACATAGCATGAAACTTGTTTTAATAGAAAGTCCTGGCAAACGGCAGAAATGGCAAAAAAGCCTTGGTTCTGGCTTTTCTGTCATGGCGAGTATGGGTCATGTTGTCGAACTTGCTAAAGACGGGGAAGATGCGCTGGGGTTCGATCTCGATGGCGATCGCGTAACTTGTCGATTTGTCCCTCGTGGCGACCGAGGTAAAAAGGTCCTCAAGGAACTTAAACAAGCGGTGAAATCAGCAACAGAAGTTATATTTGCTACAGATCCAGACCGCGAAGGCGAAATAATTTCTTGGCACCTAGCACGAGAACTTAAAGTTAAAAACCCCCGGCGTGTAGTGACGAGCGAAATTACAGAAACTGCTATTAAGAAAGCAATTAGCAAACCCCGTCCCTTAGATCAAAATTTAGTAGATGCAGCTCTTTTAAGAGCGTGTCTGGATAAGTTAGTTGGCTTCAAAGGTTCCCCTCTAGTCTGGTCGCTCAAAAATGGAGCTAAATCTGTAGGACGAGTACAAAGCGCCACGTTGCATTTATTATGCGATCGCGAGAGGGCAATTAATGCCTTTGTTCCAGAAGATTACTGGTCTGTTTATGTTGATTATGCTGAAGGTTTTCGAGCCTTTTATGCAGGAGAAACCAGCAACTCGGATGAGGCTGAAATCGAAGAAACTGATGATTCAGAATCGCCTGACGCTAAAGAAACTACTGAAGGAACCAAAGTCAAAACGCAAGCTGAAGCAGATCGACTGGTAGCGATCGCTAAAAGTCATCCTCATCAAGTAGTCAGCGTACAAGGTAAAGTTAGTTTCAAAAAGCCACCCGCCGCGTTTACCACTTCCTCCCTTCAACAAGCGGCTGGGTCGCGTTTGAAGCTAAATCCAGAAAAAACTATGCAGGTGGCTCAAAAGCTGTACGAGCAAGGATACATCACTTATATGCGTACAGATAGCGCAATTTTGTCTGAAGATTTTTGCGCTTCTGTGCGTAAATATCTGGAGCAAAATGACCCCGATAATGTCCCCGATAAAGTGGTAAAACACAAGAGCGCATCTGGCGCGCAAGAGGCGCACGAGGCAATTCGCCCCACAGAAGTTACCCGGCTACCGTTGGCAATTAAAGCCGAGTTAACATCAGAGGAAGCTGGATTATATGACCTAATTTGGCGACGAGCGATCGCTTCTCTATGCAAACCAGCGCGACTCTTAAAAACGAAAGTTATTACAAAATCTGGTAGTGCCACATGGCAAGCTAGAGGCCAAGTATTGCAGTTTGAAGGCTACTTGCGCTACTGGCGCGATATTGGCTCCGATCAAGTATTGCCAACTCTAAAAGATGGGCAATCTCTTACTTTTATTAATGCTAATGCTGATAAAAAGCAGACGATGCCACCGCCACGATATTCTGAGCCTAAACTAATTCAGCTAATGGAAAAACAGGGAATTGGGCGTCCCAGCACCTATGCTCCGACTATTAAAACTCTCAAAGAACGGGAGTATGTGACGCTGAAGAAAGCGTTGCTCGTTCCTACTCAGTTGGGGATGGAAGTAGATGAGTTTTTAGGCCGAGTATTGCCTGACTTAATAAGTGTAGATTTCACCGCCAAGATGGAGCGAGAATTAGATGCGATCGCTTCGGGTAAACTCGACTGGCAAAAGTATTTAACTAGCTGGAATCGGGATTATTTTGCCCCAGCGCTAAAAAAAGCAGGCGCACAACTTCCCTCTCATTCTCCTACTATATCTAAATCTAATTCAAGTCGGTTTGAGGTAACTCAACCGGAGAGCGAACCAACTAATAGTCGCTCTGAACCAACTAATATTCCTTGTCCCAAATGCAAACATCAACTTACGCGGGTTTACTCGAAATCTAAACAACTACAAACCGACCATTTTTTAAGCTGCGATGCGCGTAATAATGGCTGTGGTGCTGTGATGTTTTTTAATGTGTCAACGCTACAGTATGAGCTGTCCGGTTCTACTAAACCTAAATCCTCGGCTAAACCTAAATCCTCGGCTCCTCCCAAGTCGCGATCGCAGCATTCTTGTCCGGTTTGCAGTTCTCCCTTAGAGCGCTACGAATATACTAAAAATGGCGAAAATAAAGTGATGTTGCGTTGCTCCAATCCTAAGACTAAACAGAATAAGTGTAAAGAAGTAGCTTTTTTTAAGAGCAAAACTGGTAATTGGTGGTCGCCAAAATTTGGTGAACTTAAGGGGAGTTAATTGACAATTGCATAGGCAATACTTTTCGCCTGCATCAATTGATTTTTAGCAAGCTGAATGTTCTACTTAAGGAGTGGGAAAAGTACCCTGGCTTTTGCAAAAATTAAAAGTCTGTGTATTGCCGTCTTCGTCAGCTATTAAAAATATTTACTGGAAGCGGCGATCGCTTGCTTGCTAAATTTATAACTTTTAATACAAATTTAAGTAGAATAGTCACCTTGCCTTCAACCAACTTATACCCAAAGCATAGGTTTATTATTAAGCCTGAGAGTATTTATAAATACAAAATAAATTAGCATACGCTAAATATGAAATTTTTTATAAATTAGGAAATTTTCATCCTATTTGCGGAGTTTGCTAATGCCATCTTTAGATATGTTGCATTTATAGGCATTCGCAGGATTCCGAGGAAGTATTATGGCTAATGTGACTAGGAAAGCAAACAACGAAGCAAATGCGAACGAAGAAAGAAATCTTTCAGATATACCCATCGAAGATAATGACCTCGTTTCGGATATACCAGTAGAAGATATTGGCGAGCCAATTATTTCCGATTTACCCCAGGGAATTACTGAATCATATGGAACGGGTGTTGCTGTAGAACCGGGACTGGTAATCGGCGGACGAACCATGAATGCTCGGATGGAGCAGTACACATCGACTGGCCCAGAATTAACGGGGGGCGATATCGATGCTCGTTGGGATCAGGCTGCCATAGTTGGTGACGAGGCAGTGGGGGGAACTGTTGCTACTCCCGATCAGAGTATTGTTGAAGAACTGGGAGCTGCTGTTGGCATCGATTATGACGACGGGACACCGATTCAGACAAACGATATTTTGGAGGGGCGAGATTCCCAAAGATGGGAGCTAGATCCCATGTCGTCAGAAGATTATGAAGAGCATTAAGAACCCTCTGGAAATTTGCGATCGCATAATGCTTTTTATACAAAGCAATTGCGATCGCATTGCATTTACTGACGAAGAATTAATCGTAAATGTCCGCCAGCCTGCACCAGACGAAATTATGTAGTAAAGCAAGCATTTTTTTAATTAAAGGAACAGACTCTATAAGAATTTGAAAAGCTTAGAGAAAACTATTGATAGTTATATCAATAGATTGTCAAATATATTTTCGATCGATGCTAAATATTCGTCTATCCTGTTTTAAAATATTGCAGTTAGCGCAGCTCAAAACTAAGGTTATTCAGCATTTGACGCAATTCAACGCGAGTTCGGAGATCCTCAGCACTGGCAATGCGATCGCTCGAATGCGGCGCGAATGGAACCTCAAAGCGCATAGGGTAGATATAATTCCGGATTGGCAACCGATGGCACGATGCGATTTCCATCGCATCGAGATCCGAAGACCATGCCGCGTGGAATAGCGATCGCGTTAGTTCTTAGGTTCGCAAGCAGGAAGCATCGAGAATTCCTAAAAAAATCTATAAGCTGAGAAATTAAGGAGTATGTATGGCAAGGAAATTAGACTCAAAAGTAGCAATCGTCACTGGTGCATCGGCGGGAATTGGAGAGGCGACTGCGATCGCCCTAGCTGCGGAAGGCGCTAGCGTAGCGATCGCAGCACGACGTTTTGACCGACTCAATGCGATCGCAGAACGCATTGCAACGACGGGTGGAAAAGCATTGCCAATCGTGGCAGATATCACCGATGAAACTCAAGTTCAGAACCTAGTGCAAAAAGCAAACGCACAATTGGGTCGAGTGGATATCCTCGTCAACAATGCAGGGATTGCATTAGTCGGCAACATTGAGGGAGCAAATACCTCTGACTGGCGACGCATGATCGATCTCAACGTTTTGGGATTGATGTATGCAACTCATGCAGTTCTTCCCATCCTCAAGGCGCAAGGTACTGGGCATATCGTTAACATTTCATCTGTTGCAGGTCGAACAGCAAGGGTAGGCATCGGTGGCTACAATGCCACAAAATGGGGAGTCAATGGCTTCTCGGAATCGTTGCGCCAGGAAGTATGCAAGCACAACATTCGCGTAACTATCATCGAACCAGGCATGGTGGATACGGAAATCGATAACGAAATTACCGATCCAATAGCCAAACAGCGCACCCAAGAACGGCGTAAATCGATCGTACCTTTGCAAAGCGAGGACGTTGCAGCCGCGATAGTTTATGCTGTTACCCAGCCGCCGCGAGTGAATGTCAACGAAATTCTAATTCGACCCACTGACCAAGACTGGTGATTGACTGCACAATGACTTTCTACGACCAATCTGATTTTGAAATACGGTGTGAATGGGGAGAAAAGGGTGTTGAGCAATTAACTTCAATTAGCGATGTCATTATCATCGTAGATATTCTCTCATTTTCGACTTGCATTGAAATTGCCAATAGTCGAGGAGCGATCGTCTTCCCCTATCAATGGAAGGATGGATCTGCACAAGAATTTGCAAATTCGGTTAATGCAGAATTAGCAGGTAGGCGGGGTAGTAGTAGTCGTTATTCGCTTTCTCCCTTATCCTTAACCCAGATCCCTGAAGGCACTCGACTTGTGCTTCCTTCACCCAATGGTTCAACTCTCAGTTTAGCGACTGGGGAAACTCCAACTTTAGCTGGATGTTTAAGAAATTGTAGGGCGGTGGCTTTAGCTGCGATGAGCTATGGGAATCGCATTGCTGTCATACCAGCCGGGGAGAAATGGGAGGATGGAAGTCTCCGCCCTTCATTTGAAGACTTGATTGGCGCAGGAGCGATCGCCAGCTATCTCAAAGGTAGCCTATCGCCGGAAATGCAAACTGCGATCGCAGCTTATCGCAACGTTCAACCTAATCTAAAAAGTCTGCTTAAGCAATGTAGTTCTGGTA
The DNA here is from genome assembly GCF_014695585.1 of Microcoleus sp. FACHB-831. Lineage (NCBI taxonomy): Bacteria > Bacillati > Cyanobacteriota > Cyanophyceae > Oscillatoriales > Microcoleaceae > Microcoleus > Microcoleus sp. FACHB-831. The sequence continues at coordinate 58,045 of NZ_JACJON010000035.1, forward strand.
GAGAACTGATTGAGAAAGGATTTGAACAAGATGTTGATCTAGCAGCAGAATTAAACGTTAGCGATCGCATTCCTACGCTGGTAGATAGAGCCTACACGCATTACTCAGGCATTTAAACGTTAGCAGTTTAAGCCCGCGCGATCGCTAACCCTAACGCTTCAGATGTGGCCAACCAAACTGCCAATAGCGCCACTGCAAGACCAGAGACGATGAAACCAGGAACGTGACCAAAGTATCAACAATCCGACCTAACGCAGCAGCACTAATGCTTTATCGCCGAAACAGACTGAACGCAAATAGCGAAGCGGCTGTTTCTGGGAGAACCGCTATAGTTCAGTGCTTGACCGTATCGGCGGACTGATTAAACAACAGATCCCGCGCTTGATCTGGATTGATTACTTGATCTTTAAAAGCTTCTGCTTTCTCATAAGCGCGAATGGTTGCCGGACGAGCTTTTATTGCTTCAAACCAGCGTTGCAGGTGGGGAAAATCTTCAATCTTTTGGTTTTGCTTTTCGTAGGGCACAATCCAAGGATAAGCAGCGATATCGGCGATCGAATAATCGCCCGCAATAAATTCGCGATCGCTTAATCGTTTATTCAACACTGCATACAAACGTCCCGTTTCATTCACATAGCGATTAATCGCGTAGGGAATTTTTTCCGGGGCGTATTGAGTGAAATGATGGTTCTGTCCTGCCATCGGTCCGAGTCCGCCCATCTGCCAGAATAACCATTGCAGAACGTCTGCGCGATCGCGAATATTTGCTGGAATCAACTTTCCGGTTTTTTCTGCCAAATACAGCAGAATCGCACCGGACTCGAAAACGGAAATCGGTTCGCCACCATCAGCAGGTTCGCGATCTACGATTGCAGGAATGCGATTGTTGGGGGCAATCTTGAGAAACTCTGGTTTAAACTGATCGCCCGTGCCAATATTAATCGGAACGAGGGTGTAGGGTAGCCCGACTTCCTCCAGGAACATAGTAATTTTGTGTCCGTTTGGCGTCGTCCAATAGTAAAGGTCGATCATGATGATGTCTCCTGAATATTACAAAGATTAGGTTTTAGCGATCGCTTTGAGCGCTGAACTGACAACTCAAAGATAATCAATGCTGTGGTTGCCATGCGCTCAATTTCTCCTCCTACACGCCATGCTGTTTAAACCATGCCTGGAGCCGTTTCCAGCCATCCTTAGCTTCTGTCTCCCGGTAAGAGGGGCGATAATCGGCAAAAAAGGCGTGGGGTGCATCGGGGTAGACAACGATTTCCGATTTGCTGCTGCTGGACTTGAGGCGATCGCGCATCTGCTCTACTGTATCGAGGGTAATGCCTGTATCCTTGCCACCATAGAGTCCGAGAATGGGGACGTTCAGCGCAGAGGCAATATCGACCGGATGTTTGGGTGTCAGTTCGGTGGCATTGCCCACCAGCCGACCGTACCACGCCACGCCTGCCTTGACTTGGGGATTGTGCGCTGAGTACAGCCAGGTAATGCGTCCGCCCCAGCAAAAGCCTGTAATCGCCAGCTTTTCGGCATTCCCTTTGGCTGACTTCGCAGCCCAGTTTACTGTAGCGTCCAAATCCGATAGCACTTGGGCATCTGGTACTTTGGCGACTACTGTGCGAATTTCATCAATGTTGCTTAACTTCAAAACATCGCCTTGACGCACAAATAATTGGGGCGCGATCGCCACGTACCCCAATTTGGCAAAGCGACGGCAAACATCCTGAATATGCTCGTGTACGCCAAAAATTTCCTGAATCACCAAGACGATGGGAAAAGTTCCTCTTTTTGCGGGCATTGCTCTATAAGCTGGAATTTCGCCATCTTTGACGGGAATTTCCACCGCACCTGCGACTAATCCCTTGGCATTAGTAGCGATCGTTTTGGCAGAAATAGGTTGCACTGCCAGGGCAAAACCCGTTGCCAGGGTGGCAGTGGCGATAAATTGGCGGCGCGTAATTTCTTTCATCCTCTTTACCTTCGGCTATCTAGTTTCGATCTTAGTTAAGGAGGGAAATGAGCTGTAACCAAACAGCCATAATTAGAGCAAATAGTAGTCTCTCTAATTATTAGGATTGCGAACCATAAAAATAAATTTTTAGCTAAAAAATAAAGTTTTCTACTAAAAAAGCCAACGCGATCGCCTTCAACTAAGCAGACTACCCAGAACTGGCTAAAGCTTTGCACCACCTCTCAACCATACTGCTGCGCTAATTTCTCCCTGTCGCTGTCATGCCAGATATCCCACAAAGCCTCCAGGAAATTCATTGAGCATGAGAGGACAGTTTTAAAAGTGTCATGCCAAATATCCCACAAACCCGCCAAAAAACTACCTACTACCTTGAGCATGAGAGGACAGCCTTAAAAGTGTCATGCCAGATATCCCATAAAGCGGCCAGAAAACTACCTTGAGCATGAGAGGACAGTCTTAAAAGTAAAAATAACAGATTAAAAAAACTCTATGTTTGCCAGCACACGTCGGATTTTGGGTCAATTCTTTAGTAAGTCAAGGAAAATCAACAACGAACCACTTAATAAAGTGAGTTTGATTGTCATTGTCTTGATTGATATTTTTATTTTGGTTAATGTTTTTACGGGTCTTAATGATATTAGCAGATGGCATCTCGACCCTTCGCAGGCTTATCCATGTTATTCCGATTGGCAAAATTACCGCACCCAAACTAATAAAGATAGTTTAGATAAACAGTATGAATTTTTAAAACTTTCATTTACCTATGACAATAAAACTACATCGACTTTTCAGCAGACATATCAACAAGCTGAAGAAGGAAATTTAGGCAAGGTTTCTGAAACCTGCTTACAATATGCCCAGCGCAAAGATAATATTAACAATTCCGCCAATCAGCAAGCCCTAAAAGCAATCGACCAGAAACAAGGAAAAATCAGCAATCTTGAACAAGCTAATCGCAATATCCGTACCCAATATGACTCAACACTTCTAGAAAAGATTGCAGGTCAATCTCGCAATCAATCCATTAATTCAGTTGGTGCTGAAAAAGCTAAACAGGCGTTAGAACAGAACACTCGCACAATTTCTACGCTTGCTAAAGAAATTTCTAATCTTAAAAACGAATTGCTTGCTAAACCTGAAATCCTTAGTTTGATAGCATTTGTTAATGATAACGGAAATTTTATAGAAGTTGAAAAAGGCTACCAGCAAGCATCATTTTGGTATCCTAGTATCCAATTTGGGTTTCAATCTATCTTTTTGCTGCCGCTAATTATCATTGCTTTATTGGTTCACAACTTTGCTCAACGAAAAGGATATGGACTGGTTTCGTTGATTAGCTGGCATTTGCTGGTTATCTTTTTTATCCCGTTGAGCATTAAAGTATTTGAATTCCTTCGATTTGGCGCAATATTTCAATTTGTTTTTGATATAATTAGCGCTATCTTTGGCGGATTACTTTTCTTGATCAGTTATATTTATATTTTGCTGATTCCGCTGATTGGGTTTGGAATTATCAAGTTTTTTCAAAAAGTTGTCTTTAATACTAAAGCCCAGGTAGCGAGAAGAGTTCAAAAATCATGCTGTGTTAAGTGTGCTAAAGCAATTCGGCATCATGACAGCTACTGTCCGCACTGTGGTTATTATCAGTACGTTGAATGCCAAAACTGCCACAATCTTACTTACGAACATTTGTTATACTGCAAACAGTGCGGACATTCTCAAGACTTGATTAATTTGTAATCGATGATATCCTAAAATTTTAACGATTTACGTTTAGGGTGGAGTGGACGATAAAACCGGGATTATCATTGATGAAGATGGAAGCTGGGAGTTGGTTGCATCACGCTAAATCTGTCTCAACTAACCAATACTGACCTAAAACAGTATCTTTCAGAACAGCGAAATGAAGAAGAAGCTTTTCGAGCAGCATTAGAGGTCTTAATAAGCCGTTGCGATCCTTCTGTTCGCCAACCATATCTTCTGTCAGATTTATTCCGCAGCGTTGAGGGATGTGTTGGTGCCTTATAGCGATCGCAATTACATTCGCCATTTTACTGTGTCTTCTATTTTTGAAATGTAAATGAAAAATCGGCAAGGTGTGAGTTTTGAATTTTGAACTCAAAACTCAGCGTTTATAGGTGCGGCTTGCGTTCGTTACTATTTGAGCTTGCTACGCTCGCGCAGCGACTTTAGTGGGTTGAAGTATCGGTTCAGTTTTTAAAGAAGTTGAGGCAATTTGTTGCAAAGGCTGAACTATTTTAGAGCCAGCGACAGGTGCTAGGGTTTTTACCCGGCTCTTGAATTTGAGTGCATTTTCTGCTGCCTGTTGCAGTTTTTGTAACACAGCTTTATCCTCATCTGAATAGTCGCGAGGCTCTGTATGTAAAACGCATATTGTACCGAAAAGACTGCCTCTACCATCGCGGATAGGATAACCAAAGTAGTTAACCAAACCAAATACTACCTGGTCTTCATTGCCATCCCATACTGGATCGATTCTGGAATCTCGCACGAACAAGTAGGGTAAGTTTTTATTCAACAAATGTTCGCAGTAAAGTTCATGCTGTTCTTCAAAAATCGAGCCTTTTCTTTGCTGCGCTCCCACTGTGTAAATCTTCTCGGCTGGGCCAGATGTACCCTCGATTCGCAAGTGAGTGGGAGTATTCCTAGTAATCAGTACGCACTCAACTTTCAGCTTTTGGGCTACTTCATCAAGTAGGTCAGCAACTTGCTTAAAAACTGCACTGGTATCTGCCATAATTCCTATTTCTTAGTATTAAGTGATTTGCTTGTGAACGCGATCGCGAAGGGCTGGAAAATTGGCGTTGCTTAATTTAGGCGTGATTTTCCTCATCCCCAGCCCTTCTCCCCGCATGAAAGGGGAGCCAAGAGGTAGTCTCCTCTCCCAAAGGGAGATGGTTAGGGCTGGTTTTAACTTATGTTCAGCAACACCTTAAATAGGCAACTCCTGTAACTCCCGCTACTCCCTCCAAATTTAAACTACAGTAAATCGGTCGGAATAGTGGTGTTTGAGCCGTTAAGTTAGGACTGTATCACGCTCATTTTGGAAAAGCAAGCAGGTTTTCCCCAAATTTTCTGGCGCTCGCATATGGTAAATCTCCCCGGTTTAGTAAAAAATCAAGGGTTTGAGGCTATTACGTTAGGGATTCTTGAAGAGTAAGAGTAAAACGAATGCCACTTTGTCTATCGGAATACAGAGGATTATGCTATAATCCCTACAATTTGCTCATCTAAACGCTACTTTTTCGGCACGAGATAAAATATTAGTAAGTTAACGAATAACTACAAAGAAAATCACTCTAGTTAAAGTAAAAGAGGACCTTAACGGCTAATTAAACTTAGCTTTCTAAGCGTTAAGGCTCATACCGCTTCAATAATTACTTGCTATAAATCCCCCTTTTGTTCCTCATTTGGAGAAGAGCAAAAGGGGGATTTATAAATATAGCTCAAACAAATAAATTAGTATCAGCTAGCTATCTCGAATTGCAGGAGACATTGCTAGGGTTGCGGCTGCTTTTTCCATCGCTGCAATATTAGATCCTGACCAAGAGCGAGTTTCCTGGCAGTGATGAGCAACTAACAGCCCCCACAGCCTGGTATTATTCAGGACTGGGACGACTAAATTAGCGCGAACCTGTAGTTTTCGGAGAAAATCGCGGTGGCAAGGTTGGATTGGTTCTATTTCAATATCTGCGATGGCTCTTACACGTCCTGCTTGGTACATACCAGCATATTCGCCATTAAAACACTCATCGGGGCCAGTTGTTCCCAAGATAGAAAACTTGCTATAGCTCAAAGACTCAAATGTAACCTGGCCTTCCCACTCGCGGTAAAAATAATACAAAACAACTCGATCTACATCAAGCAAGTCTCTTAAATAATTCGTTGTTTCTTGGACTAAACTATCGCGAACCAAAGTATCGCTCAGGCGGCTAATAAGTTTTTGCAAACCCGGATCGGACATGAGACTTGTTGTAACTCCCAAGAAAATACGTTGAAATTTGGCACTAATTTCAAATTATAGCTAATGCTGTATGGCGATCGCATGGGTCTAGGTAAAAGTTGTGTAAATTTTTTATGTTTTCAGTTACACAAATCACAGCAACAAAAAACAGCCCAGAGGCTTAATGTCTGGGCTTTTATATCGATGTTATACCATTTCACTTTAAATGTGATACACATAGTTGAGGAAGTGTTATCTTGAAATCTGTCCATGTCAGGTGTAGTAAAAATTAACATTACGGAAGACGCTGAAACTCTTCAGC